>JALRIY010000152.1 GCA_023255285.1 Algoriphagus sp. | reverse complement strand
CGGGGAAATAAAAGGGTTTGTAGCCAAGCAATTTATGGCAATAGATGGGGTGCACTATGAATTCAGATGGTTTACGCCCTGGCTAGCATTCCAACAAACTACTGTTGAAATTAATGGGAAGCAGGTCCCTTTTGGGGATCTTACTTTTGAATTGAAAGGCATACACTACGGATTTGAGATCTGTGAAGATGCCTGGAGAGGAGAAGTTCGTCCTGGCTATCGCCTTTGCGATCGGCAGGTGGACTTAATATTCAATCCCAGTGCCTCCCATTTTGCAATGAATAAGACGGTGGAGCGTAGAGAATTAGTCACCCAAAGCTCCTCTCTATTCAACTGCTACTACTTTTATGTCAACCTACTCGGAAATGAGGCAGGTAGGATGATTTTTGATGGAGAAATTCTTCTTGCCAAGGAGGGGAAATTACTAGGGAGAAACCAACTCCTTTCCTTTGAATCGGTTCAAGTCTGTGCCTTTGTACTCGAAAACAAAGTTCAATACATTGCGCCATTTCATTCCAAGGAATGGGAGTTTGTTCAGGCATCTAGTTTAGCCTTGTATGATTATCTGCGAAAAAGCAAGTCTAAGGGCTTTGTATTATCCCTTTCTGGAGGTGCTGATTCTTCCACTATTGCAGTACTTGTTGCCGAAATGGTACATAGAGGAATTTCTGAACTTGGAATCGCAGCTTGGATAGCCAAACTAGGTCTTCCTTTATCCTTTGGAGCTGAGCAGCCAGAAAAAGACCTAGTAAGGCAGTTACTGACTACTGCCTATCAAGGCACTACAAACTCTTCCCTATCGACCTTTGACTCCGCTAAAGAGCTAGCGACTAGTATAGGTGCCGAATTTTTGAATTGGTCCATCGAAGAGGAGGTTCAAAGCTATACTCAGAAAATCGAAGAAGCATTGGGTAGGGCGCTCACTTGGGAGCAGGATGATTTGGGCTTACAAAATATCCAGGCAAGATCACGGTCCCCTATTATTTGGTTGTTGGCTAATGTAAAAAATGCCTTACTCCTTTCCACTTCCAACCGAAGTGAGGGAGATGTGGGCTATGCCACCATGGATGGAGATACCAGTGGAAGTATTTCTCCGATAGCAGGAGTGGATAAGGATTTTATAATTCAATGGCTACAATGGGCCGAAAAAAATCTTGACCGTCCAGGACTAAAAGCGGTAAATGCACTTACCCCAACCGCCGAGTTACGCCCTCTTGATCGAAGTCAAACCGATGAAACAGACTTGATGCCTTATAGTTTGCTCGTAGAAATCGAACGATTGGCCATTAGAGACCGCCAATCTCCATTAGAAGTATATCAAGAGCTAAAGAAAAAAAATGAGTTCAATCCCAGTCAGTTGAAGGAATATATTAAAAAATTCTTCCGACTTTGGTCTCGAAATCAATGGAAAAGAGAACGACTAGCTCCTTCTTTTCATCTAGACGATTTCAATGTAGACCCCAAAACCTGGTGTCGCTTCCCTATTCTATCCGGTGGGTTTGAAGAGGAATTAACTCGATTAGATTTAGAATAATTATGCTTTCACTATTCTTTAGCTTCATAGTATGGGATCCTAGCCCCTCTGTTTTTGATGGGTTTGATCGATTAAGATGGTACAGCCTACTTTTTGCTTTTGGATTCATCATCTCTCAGCAGATTATGATCCATTTTTTTAAAAAAGAAGGAAAAGACCCTGCTTTGGTTGATCCACTCACCATTTACATGGTATTGGCTACCATCATTGGCGCACGCTTGGGACACGTGCTATTTTATGAACCAGCCAAATACCTCAGCAATCCCATAGATATTTTAAAAGTTTGGGAGGGGGGATTGGCTTCCCATGGCGCTGCTATTTCGCTGCCTATTGCCATTTGGCTTTACTGCAGGAGCAACCCAGGGCAGCGTTACCTTTGGGTAGTAGACCGGATTGTAATTGTGGTAGCCCTCACTGGAGCGCTGATTCGTACAGGCAATTTGATGAACTCTGAAATCGGAGGCAAAGACACCAACTCGGACACGGGGATCGTCTATGCTCGCGATACAGAAGAAATTTTAAGTACGCTACGAGTTCCCATCGAATCCATCGAAGCATACAAGCCTATGGACCGTGATGAAGAAATTCAAGGAACAGGCATTGTTCCAGTAAACTTCGATTTAATGATCTCAAAGGGTAATTACACCAAGGAGAGTTTGGAGTCTGTTCTTTCGCAAGACATCAAGTATGCACTCACCCAGTTTAACTCTTCCAAAGAGTTTTTAGCAGAACCACTGAACACCCCTCTTCAACTAGAAATCAAAGAACAGGCATCCAATTACCTCGTCACGGTGAAAACTCTTGGACGAGTAAAATACCCTACACAGATCTTCGAAGCCGTATCCTATTTCTTAATCTTCCTGTTGCTCTTAAGCCTGTGGATTAAGTACAAATCCAAACTTCCTGACGGGCTGCTTTTTGGTCTATTTTTCATTCTGGTGTTCGGAGCACGCTTTGGATGGGAATTTTTGAAAGAAGTTCAGGTGGATTTTGAACAATCCATGCAGTTGAACATGGGACAGCTCTTAAGTATCCCTCTCGTTACTTTAGGATTGATTATGGTAATTCGAGCCCTTAAAAAGGGAAGTCCAAAAATCGACTAAGGCACGGGATCGTGTCCATGCCCTCCCCAGGGATGGCATCTACCGATTCGTTTGATTCCCAATAGTCCTCCTTTTAGCACCCCATGCTTGAGGATGGCTTCTTTCATGTATTGACTACAGGTAGGCGTATACCGACAACTGGATGGAAGAAGTGGCGAAATCACATATTGGTAGACCAGTACAGGAAATATGGCTATCTTTCGAAAGTAGGTGGTGAACTTGAAGCTTCCCATTTTGGTCAAAGATGTTTAAGGTAGGACAAATTTACAGGTATAATTATTCCTTTCCCCAATTTTTAAACGTGGTACGCATCCTAATTTTGGTTTGTGCATTCCCCTTTTTCAATGCTCCCATCTTTGCACAAGACAGTTTACAAATTCAAAATGCACCGCAACAAATCAAAGTAAATTCAATCTATGTCATTGGAAATCAGAAGACTGAAAAGGAAATTATTTTAAGAGAGTTAGATTTCACCACCGGCTACTTTTACGATTGGGAAACTTTTTTAGGAATCCTTAAAGCAGATCAGCAAAAAATATTCAACCTACGCTTATTCAATGAAGTAGAAATCACGCCATTAAGAACTGGTCCAGAAGAAGTAGAAATCTTAATTGCAGTGAAGGAGCGATTTTATATCCTTCCTTCCGTAATTTTTGAATTAGCAGATCGGAATTTTGCAGAATGGTGGACCAACCAGCAACGCGACTGGTCACGTGTAAACTATGGAATAAAAATAAACCATGCCAATGTTGGTGGCAGAAATGAAAAGCTCCGATTTTCAGGGCAGCTAGGCTTTACCAAAGGCTTGGAATTTATTTACTCAAAACCATATATTGACCGAAAACAAAAGCATGGACTCTCCTTTCAATTAAGCTACAGGGATCAAAAAACTGTTCCGATCGCTTCCCGATTCAACCGCCAACTATTTTACACCTCGGCACTAGAAGAGGTCATCCGAAAGAATTTCGCGACTGCACTTCGGTATACTTTCAGGAGGACATTTTATAATTTTCACTTACTGACCTTGGGGCACAGTACCACTTGGGTATCCCCCAAAATTCTTGAAGAAAATCCAAATTATTTCCTTCAGCCAGATAATAGACTCTCCTATTCCTTCTTTCAGTATTCATTTCTTCACGACAAGCGGGACAACATTGCTTATGCCACTAAAGGAGAATTGCTGCAGTTAACCACCACAAAATATGGCCTACTTACAAGAAAAGATTTGGATGAATTGGAAATAAATGTGACCGCCAATAGATACCTACCTATTGGGAAAAAGGTTCATTTTGCCACTGGCTTAACAGCGGGTTGGTTTATGAGTCCTAGGCAACCTTATACCTTGGTTCGTGGAATTGGCTATGCCCCAAACTTTATTCGAGGCTATGAACTCAATGTTATTGAAGGCCAACAATTGGTCGTTCAAAAAAATAGCCTTCGTTTTCAACTTATCCAAACCAGCTTTGACCTTTCAAAGGCAATTTACAACGACCAATTCAACACCCTTCCTCTTAGCATTTATTTGAGTGGTAATTTTGACCAAGGAGCAGTTCGAGATCGCAACAGAATCTTTGAAAATTTAGCACTTACCAACCAATACTTATTTGGATATGGGACTGGAATAGACATAGTTACGGGTTATGATGCCGTATTTCGATTGGAGTACTCCATCAATAAGCAAGGCATAGGTAACTTTTTCTTTAATTTCAAAGCCCCTTTTTAAACCTGCCAAAGCCTGGCTTTTTTTAAGTGGAAAAAGTGAAATAAGATGGATTAAAATTTTTCATCCATTTGAAAAGCATTTAAAAAGATTAAAATTTCTCCTCTACCCCTAGTCCAAATAAGGCAAAATCGTATTTGACAGGGTCCGCTGCATCAAAAGTTCGTAGAACCTGGGTGAGCTCTACGGCGGTTCCCCAATCGGTTTGCTTCCTTGTAATCAAACCTAATTTCCGACCTACCCGATCCACATGAAGGTCACAAGGGCAAATAAGTTGGGCAGGACTAATTTGCTTCCAAATCCCGAAATCAACCCCCTGGTTATCCTGACGGACCATCCAGCGTAAGTACATGTTGATCCGCTTGCATGCCGAGCGGGTTACAGGTGAGGAAATATGTTTCTTAGTTCGCGAAGGGGCATCTTCCAAACTGAAAAAATAACGTTGAAATTGGGTAAGTATGGATTCCATACTATCTATAGCACCAGTTTGACCGATTAAAAAAGCAAGTTCCAAACTCTCTTGATGCCGATAAAACCAGGACAAAAAGTGGATAAAATAAAGGGTATCAACTTCATTGAAGGTGCGGTGTTTGAAACCTAAAAACACTTTTAAATCTGCTTCAGCGTGATTTACTAGGAAATCGTGTGGAGCATTATCCATACGCATAAGCAATTCGCTGCACTTGTTAAGGATGGTTTTTCGCTGTCCCCAAGCAAGAATTGCCGCAAAAAAACCGGCAATTTCAATGTCTTGCTTTTTCTGAAAGCGATGGGGAATTGAAATAGGATCTAATTCAATAAAGTTTGGACCGTTATAAACTGAAACTTTTTCTTCCAAAAAATCTTTAATGCGTTGGTTCATAGCTGTACAAGCTGCTCCCCTCCTTGAGTTCCATCAAACCATTTAAATGTCAATTTTTTTTCATTCTTATCGGCCAAATGCCAGTCAAAACAATTAATTCGAGTGAGTACTTGTAGACTATCTTTTTCTGAATCATACAAGCAAATATCGAAATCAGGAAGTCCCGTTGCCTCCAAGCTATTCCATTTCTCCAAAATTAAACCTTCCTCAATTTCTTTCACCTTTTTGCCAAAAACATGTTCTCCTAACACAGTGGGGACTCCATCCTTTCTTCTCAATCGAACTCCAACTGGACCGAA
>JALRIY010000151.1 GCA_023255285.1 Algoriphagus sp. | reverse complement strand
AATCCTCGAAATCCTGATTTAAAAACCCAACCAGGCCAGCAATAGCTTCGGATTCATTTAATAGAACCCGCTCTGCGATGTTTCTAATATTTTTAGCTAACTTCAAATTTACCTGCGTTAATCACTAGTTTTGTACAAAGGTATAAAAGTAATCGTTCAATCTGTAGCACAGGTAGACCTCACCCTCAAAGCCCTTTCTTCGAGTGGAAGAAAATGTTAAATCAGACTTAAAAAAAATCTTCGGATTTAGCCATTTCCGTGGAAATCAGGAGCTTATTGTTGATAATTTACTCAACAACAGGAATACATTCGTCATCATGCCTACTGGGGCTGGAAAATCATTGTGTTACCAACTTCCTGCAGTTGTACGTGAAGGCACCGCAATAGTAATTTCACCACTTATTGCGTTAATGAAAAATCAGGTAGATCAATTGAATGCAATCGGTATCAATGCCCATTTTTTAAATTCAACACTTACCAAAACAGAAGCTACAAAAGTTAAAAACGAGGTTTTGAAAAAAATCACCAAATTACTTTATGTGGCCCCAGAATCATTAACTAAGGAAGAAAACATACTTTTTTTAAAGGAGGCACACTTAAGCTTTGTGGCGATAGACGAAGCTCACTGTATTTCGGAATGGGGCCATGATTTCAGACCTGAGTACCGAAAAATTAAGTCTATTGTAGCACAGATAGCTCCCCATTTGCCCATAATCGCGCTCACCGCTACAGCCACACCAAAAGTGCAGCAGGATATTCAGCGCAACTTACAAATGGAGGAAGCGGATTTATTCAAATCCTCGTTTAATCGAACAAATTTGTATTACGAGGTGCGCCCTAAGGTGAAAAATGAATCCAAAAAAGTACTCATAAAATTCATCAAACAACACAAAGGGAAGTCGGGTATCATCTATTGTTTGAGCAGAAAGAAAGTAGAAGAAATTGCTGAATTTCTTAAGGTCAATCAAATCAATGCTGCCCCCTACCATGCTGGTCTTGATTCTGCTATTCGGATAAAGACGCAAGACGATTTTCTTAACGAAGAATTAGACGTGATCGTTGCCACCATTGCTTTTGGAATGGGAATTGACAAGCCAGATGTTCGGTATGTGATCCATTACGATGTTCCAAAATCACTAGAAGGGTATTACCAAGAAACAGGGAGGGCAGGAAGAGATGGGCTTGAAGGCCATTGTTTGATGTTTTATAGGTACGAGGATATCATCAAACTTGATAAATTCAACAAGGATAAGGCAGTTACTGAGCGAGAAAATGCTAAAATCTTGTTGCAAGAAATGTCTGCCTATTCAGAAACAGGTGTATGTAGGAGGAAATTTATTCTCAATTATTTTGGAGAGATTCTCGAAAAAGATTGCGGGTTTTGTGACAATTGCAAACGAGAAAGAGAAACTTTTGAGGGAGTAAATGACCTAACCACGGTGCTAGAAGCGGTTAAACAAACACAAGGACGTTTTGGGATTGACCATCTTGTAAAGGTAATCCTTGGAGAACAGGACGATTATATCAGTAGTTACCAACACGATAGTTTACCTGTATTTGGTAAGGGAAAAGGTGAGAGTGAGAGGCATTGGACATCTGTAATCCGTCAGGCAATGATTGCCGCCTTGTTAGAAAAGGATATTGAAAATTATGGACATTTAAAGTTAACCCCAAAGGGCATTCGCTATCTTGAAGATCCCTATTTGGTGGAATTGTACCGGGATCAAGATTTTGAAAAATTGGGACAAAGTGAAGTAGAAGAAGAACAGCTTCATACCGCACAGGCGTACGATGAAAAGTTATTTGAACTACTGAAGGCCGAGCGCAAACGTGTTGCAAAATCCAAAGGCCTGCCACCCTATGTGATATTTCAAGATCCTTCCTTAGAGGAAATGGCAACTATTTATCCCACTACTAAGGAAGAACTCTCTCAAATCAATGGGGTTGGTATGGGTAAAGTAGCCAAATTTGGCACGTCTTTTCTTCAAGTAATCCAAAATTATGTCACTGAAAATGAGATTGAAACTGCAGCAGAGGTGCTTATTAAAACCTCAGGCACGCGCTCCAAAGTGAAAATCTCCATCATTCAGCAAATCGATCGAAAAATCAACTTGGAAGAAATAGCTCAAAATCTGAACCTATCTTTGATGGATTTGCTTCAAGAAATTGAACAAATCACTTACAGTGGAACCAAATTAAACATTGATTATTACATCCACCGGATCATGGATGACGACCGAGAAGATATTCTTTTGGACTATTTCATGAATGCGGAAACAGATCACATTAAAGCAGCATTGGATGAACTTGAAAGTGAAGATTTCACGGAAGAAGAACTTCGTGTTTACCGAATCAAGTTTATTTCCGAACATGCCAATTAACACAATATTGAGTTCATGAAAATACTTTTATTAGGTAGTGGAGGAAGGGAACATGCATTTGCGTGGAAAATAGTTCAAAGCCCTAAATGTAGTCACCTATTCGTAGCGCCTGGAAACCCAGGTACGGCGCAAATTGCCACCAACATCCCTCTTGGCGTAACTGACTTTGTGGGTATTCATGATTTCATTTGTAAAGAAGCCATCGAGTTGGTTGTAATTGGTCCAGAAGAACCCTTAGTAAAGGGTTTAGTAGACTACTTACATGTCCAAAAAGGTACGGAAAACATTCCAATTGTTGGACCCTCCCAACTCGGAGCAACTTTGGAAGGTAGCAAGGATTTTTCAAAGCAGTTTATGCAGCGAAATGGGGTACCCACTGCAGCGTATGCCACTTTTCATGCAAATCAATTGGAAGAAGGACTCGCTTATTTGGAACAACAATCTTTGCCAATTGTACTGAAAGCAGATGGTCTTGCAGCTGGCAAAGGAGTTTTGATTTGTGAAAGTTTGGAAGATGCCAAACTCTCCTTAAAAGAAATGCTCGTGGATGCAAAATTTGGTGAAGCTTCCTCAAAGGTGGTGGTGGAAGAGTTCTTGACCGGGATTGAACTTTCCCTATTTGTGGCTACGGACGGAGTGAATTATAAAATTTTACCTGAGGCCAAGGATTACAAGCGAATTGGCGAAGGGGATACAGGATTGAATACAGGGGGAATGGGAGCGGTAAGCCCAATACCATTTGCAGATGCAGCCTTTTTATCGAAGGTAGAGGAGCGCATTGTAAAGCCTACTATTGCCGGTTTAAAAAAGGAAGGAATCGGCTATAAAGGATTCTTATTTATTGGACTGATGAATACCCAAGGAGATCCTTACGTCATCGAGTACAATGTCCGGATGGGGGATCCAGAAACAGAAGCCGTACTGCCTCGAATTGAAAGCGATTTTGTAGATTTGTTGAATGGCATTGCGGGTGGAGATTTGGCTAATTATACCCTAAAAATATCTCCAAAAACATGCACTACTGTAGTCATGGTCAGTGGAGGTTACCCAGAGTCCTATGCCAAAGGTTTTCCAATCACAGTTCCTGAAAAGACGATAAACAGTGTTGTTTTCCACGCTGGTACATCTCAAGATAAATCAGGCATACTTTCAAATCAGGGAGGTAGAGTCCTTGCAATCACTGGGGTAGCAGCTACTTTGGAAGAAGCTTTAGCATCTACCTATGCAACAGTGGCAGAAATCTCTTGGGAGAAGGCCTATTTTAGAAGAGACATAGGTCAAGATATTTTACGATTAAAAAATAACTAGATAACTAAGGAGGCGTAAGCCCTATAGATAATTAAATATGGCTGGATGTAGTTCATGTGGGACCACTGCGAGTGGAACAGGAGGTTGTCAAAATAACGGCTCCTGTGGAACGAGCGATTGTAATAAAATGAATTCTTTTGATTGGTTGACCCAAATGGGTATCCCTCAGCTGGATACCTTTGATATTGTTGAAGTCAAGTTTAAAGGAGGCAGAAAAGAATATTTTAGAAACGTAGATTACTTGACACTCAATACAGGAGATCCAGTAGTAGTGGATGTTCCTAGTGGGCACCATATTGGCTACATTTCTTTGCAAGGCGAGTTAGTGCGGCTACAAATGCAAAAGCGAAAAATAAGGAACGACGACTCCATCACCCGAATTTACCGTGTAGCTACTCAGAAGGATATGGAGAAATGGGAGGAGGCGAAGGCCCGAGAAATCCCAACTTTATACCGCTGTAAGCAAATTGTGGACGAATATGGTCTTAAGATGAAGATGTCTGATGTGGAATTTCAAGCAGACAACTCAAAAGCTACTTTTTATTATTCAGCAGAAGACCGAATCGATTTTAGAGAATTAATCAAATCCCTAGCAGGAGAGTTTAAAGTTCGAGTAGAAATGCGTCAAATCAGCCTTCGCCAGGAGGCAGGTAGATTAGGAGGTATTGGCGTATGCGGAAGAGAGCTGTGCTGCTCCACTTGGTTAGTAGATTTTAAAAATGTGACCACCTCAGCGGCTAGGTACCAAAACCTTTCGCTAAACCCTGGAAAACTAAGTGGTCAATGTGGGCGATTAAAATGTTGCCTCAACTACGAGTTAGACACCTATATGGAAGCCATCAAGGATATTCCGCAAGTTGATAAGCCTCTATTGACAGAACAGGGCCCCGCTAAGTTGCAAAAAACTGATATTTTTAGAAAGTTGATGTGGTTCAATTACAATCATGACAACGATTGGATTAGTATCACCTGTGAACGAGTGCGCGAAATTCAAGCATTAAACGAACAAGGCGTCAAGGTATTTAATCTTCAAGTGGACCATTCCTCAGCAGTAGAAGACTTGGCTGCTCAAAGCACACGAGAATTGGAATTACTTGATAAGAAATTTTCCAAAAAGAAAAAGAAAAAGAAGCGGCCTACAGATGGAAATGTACCTCGCGTAAATCAAAGTCAGGGACCAAGATCTGAAGCAATAACTCCAAAACCTGCTGAGCAATCTACCTCGATGGCTGCTCCAGGACGAGTGAGACCTGCAGATGGAAATCAATCTACTAGACTAGGAGATAAACGTCGTAAAAACAAAAACAGACCACGCCCTAACTCAAATCAGGGACCTGCAACAGGCTCTGAAGCAACAATTCCCAAAGTGGACTCTCCTACTCCTAAACCAGTTGAAAAACCTCAGGAAGGGCAGCGGAGATTTCCACCACGAATCAATCAAGGCCCCAATAGCAACCAAGGCAATGATTAAGCGCTTTCAACAAGCACTTCTTGCATTAGTAATGATTCTTAGTTCTTGCAGCAAGGATCGAATGTTTGAAGAATACCATTCTTTTGAAACCTCTACCTGGGAAGAAAGTGATTCTGTTAAATTTGACCTCACTTCCTTAGATTCCCTGAAAGGGAAAGCCATGATTGGGGTTCGGTATACCGAAGACTATCCATTTTCAAATTGCTACATCAAGATTATCTTTAGAGATTCCAGCAATATAGTATTGGTAGATAGCTTGTGGAATGTCCCTATTTTTCATACCCAAACAGGAAAACCGATTGGTGATGGATTTGGAAATACATTTACCACCTACGACACCCTATCATTCTCCTTACCTGCTCTTACTGAAGAAGTAGTTTTATTACACTATATGCGTCAATCTGAAATAACGGGAATTGAAGCAGTAGGTTTTAAAAT
>JALRIY010000150.1 GCA_023255285.1 Algoriphagus sp. | reverse complement strand
ATCGAAACAAAGTTGTCGAGCAGCGACCACTTGGTGTTGCTGTGCAGCTTGTTCAAAAGCTCGTGTGAGCTCTCGAATTCGCCGCGCTCGGCGTTGTCGCTGCTGATCGCAATGCCGGTGATGTCGAGAATCTCGGCAGCGCCTTCGATCTCGATGTCGGCAAACTGAAAACCGTGAAAGGTGAGCTTCGGCTCTAGGGTCTGCTCGCCATCTTTGGCAATCACATATGTGTCGGTCGCACGCGCACCACGAAGGGCAACTGTGTGCAGATTTCCAGACGGTTCAAGAACCTCGGCGTGACGAACGGTGATTTTGTCCCCGGCTTTGGCGTTGACCTTGAGACGCAACCAACCCGCGATATTTTGTGAAAGGTCAACACGAATCGCGCCGTTGTGGGTGCTGCGCTCCGCGCCAAACTCGGCTACCTGGCGAACCGGGGCAGCTGCTCGTGGCTCTAGAACCGACTTGTCGAATTCGCAAACGATTGCCGACTGCCACTTCCTTCGACCATATAGGCAAAAATCGTCCAGGGAGCTCCCGCAAACCCAATTAGTGGTACTCTGCCATGTAGATTTTTCTTCGTGATCTGGATCGCATCCATCACGTATTGGAGGTCGTTATCTCCTTCGGCTACACGAAGATTTTTGAGATCCGTTTCGGAGCGTACGGTTTGGGGAAACCACGGCCCTCTTTTTTCAACCATTTCATAAGGCAAGCCCATTGCTTCTGGGATGACTAGGATGTCTGAAAAAATAATGGCGGCATCTACTCCAAGCAGGTCTACCGGTTGAATAGTTACCTCTGCAGCAAGTTCGGGAGTTTGTGCCAGTTCGATAAATCCAGATACTGATTCTCGAACAGCGCGGTATTCAGGAAGAATTCTTCCTGCCTGGCGCATCAACCAAACGGGAGTTCTTTCGGTTTTTTCACCTCTTGCTGCGCGAAGCAGTAGATCGTTTTGAAATATCATGGTGCAAAGATAGGAGTGGAAGGGAAATCAGGAACTGAATTCAGAAAAGGGAACAAGAAAAAGAATGAAATAGGGGCTAGAAAGTTTATGAACGCAATTAGCGAATTGGGGCCAAGACATGGACTTCGGTCTCACTGACAATCTTGTCAATGTAATAACCACTCAGTAGTAGATTATTGGTCTCAGCATAGCCTTGAATCTTTTTCTTGATAGTTTCTGGACTAGGCATTACCCATTTATTGCCCGTTACTTTCGCTAAAATGTAGCGAGTCTCAGACCATTTTTTTACTTCCAAGCCTTGTGAGCCAAAGGGAAGATTAATTCCCGCAAAAACTTCTAGTGTATCTAGTTTGCCTGCCGGTTCCACGTAATATATCGTGTGCAACTGGGTTCCGGGATGCAATTTCTGAGCTCTTTGAATAGTTTGAAATAGTGCCTTAAGTCCCTTATCTAGGGGGGTGCCTCGGAAGGTCTTGCCTGTAAGCGTGTCGGGGGATTGGGCTACAATACTTAATTCTACAGGTCGATTTCCCCCCAGGTAATTAAAAATAAGGTAGCCGCTTATTCCAAGAACTGCTAAAATGAGGATGATGCTGCTAATTTTTTTCATAATCAATGTAACTATTGGAAACCTATGCCTCCCAATTCTTCGGATTGGGAGTTATGGATTAGTTCAGAATGGGTTCCCCTTCTTAACTATCAAGTTAAAGAGATGCCATTTTTCGTTGCATTTGATGCAGTTGGGTATAATAACCATCTTGCTCCAGTAAAGACTCGTGAGTACCTCGTTCCATAATTTCGCCTTTGTGGAGCACTAGGATTTGATCGGCCTTTTGAATCGTAGAAAGACGGTGGGCAATCACGATAGAGGTTCTCCCTTGCATCATTTTTTCAATGGAATCCTGGATCAATTGCTCGGTTTCTGAATCTACGGAAGAGGTAGCCTCGTCCAAAATCAAGATTTCGGGATTGTAAACCATGGCACGCACAAAAGAAATTAATTGGCGCTGACCTACCGATAATGTCGCACCCCGTTCCATCACATTATAGTCCAGTCCGCCCGGTAGCTTCTCAATAAATTTTGCCGCACCTACAAGTTCGGCAGCTTCTAGGACTTGTTCCCTGCTGATGTTGGGATTGCCTAGGGTGATGTTTTGGTAGATGCTGCTGGAAAATAAGAATACATCTTGGAGCACCACGCCGATGTGTTTTCGGAGGGCGCTCAATTCAAATTCCTGAATGTTGGTGCCGTCGATGGTAATGGTTCCTTTGTTGATTTCATAAAATCGTGAAATCAAATTGATGATAGAGGATTTGCCGGCGCCTGTTGCACCCACTAGCGCAATGGTCTGTCCTTTTTTTACTTCAAAAGTGATATCCTTGAGTACATAGTCTTCTTCCTTGTAGGCAAACCAAACCTGATCTAGTCGAACATTTCCTTGCACCTTTTCTGGGCTGAAGCTTCCTTCATTAGCAATGTGCTCATTGGAAGCCAGGAGTTTGAAGATTCGGGAGGAACTTACTACGCCCATTTGGAGGGTATTGAACCGGTCTGCAATCATCCGAATAGGTCGGAAAAATAGTTGCAGGTACATGATAAACGAAATCAAAATACCGATTTGCAGCTCCATACCGAGTACACCTACTGCTCCATACCAGACTACGAGGCCAATGCCAATCGCTTGGATGATTTCGGCTACTGGGAAATAGATGGAATAGTAGAGTACTGAGCGGATGTGAGCTGCACGATGCTCTCGGTTGATTTCTTTAAATTTCTCGTATTCTCTTTTTTCCCGATTAAAGAGTTGGACAATAGTCATCCCCGTAATGTGTTCTTGGAGGAAGGAATTTAGGTTGGCCACAGCATTGCGGACGTCATTGAAGGTCACTTTAATTTTTTCCTTAAACACGTAGGTAGAAATCACCAATAAGGGAAGCGTGCTGAGGGAGACAAGAGTAAGTTTCCAGTCGATGTAAAACATGACTCCTAAAATCGTAATGATTTGAAGTAGGTCCCCAATGATGGCGGCAAGTCCTTCGCTAAACACATCTGCTAGGGTTTCAATATCCGATACATTTCTGGTCACTAGCCTTCCAATGGGGGTGTTATCAAAAAATTGAAGACGGAGTTTTAACAAATGTTTGTACAGGCGAACGCGTATGTCTTTGATAATGACCTGTCCAATCCAACCCGAATAATAAGTATGTGCCCATTGGGCAAGTGCCTGGATCACCATAAGCCCTACTAGTAGGGATATGATGCGGATTAGTCCTGGCGCATCTCCAATAGCTACATGCTCATCGATAGCAATTTGGATGAAGTAGGGCCGAGTGGGCGCAAGAATAGCCAGAGCTATAGTTAGTGCAACCAGAAAATAGAATTGCTTTTGGTAGGGCTTTACATAGGTGTACAGTTGACGCAAAACTGTCATGTCTAGGATTTCTCCTGCTGATTCTTTTTCTTTTTCTAAGCTCAAAGCCTGTTTAGTCTAGGTAAATATGTGTTGGGTACTCAATTTGACTCAAAAATAAGCCTTTTGCTGGTGCTGCTTTGCCTGCTTGGGTGCGGTCCCGGGAAGCAAGGACCCGATGTAGATCTGCAACGGGACGCTGCCCATAGCCTACTTCTAGTAAGGTGCCCACGATGGATCGTACCATTCCTCTCAAAAACCGATTGGCTGTAATGTGAAAAAGCAATTCTTCCCCATTTGGTTCCCAATAAGCTTCGAAAATCTTACATCGAAAGTGACTCACTTCAGTATGTACTTTGCTAAAACATTCAAAATCTTCGTAGTCGAGCAGGAGTTGGGCTGCTTCATTCATTAGGGTAACATCCGGGTGCTGGAAAAGTTGCCAAGCTAGATCTTTTAAAAATGGATTTTTAGAATGAGTAATCCGGTAAAAATAGGAGCGCTTTTTGGCGTCAAAGCGTGCATGTGCGTCTGGCTTTACTTTTCGGGCGGTGTAAATAGCAATGTCCTGGGGGAGAATGGCGTTGATGCCTTTGATGAAATTTTCTCCTATCGTTGCTCCATTTAAATCAAAATGACACACTTGCTTGCTGGCATGGACACCGGTATCTGTTCGACCACTTCCCATGATAGAGATAGGCATTCGAAAGTAGGTACTTAATGCTTTTTCTATGCATTCTTGGACTGAAGATGCATTTTGCTGGATCTGCCAACCATGAAATGCGCTGCCCTTGTAGCTGAGTTCTAGAAAATACCGGGTTGTAGTGTCGTTCATGCCTCTGCAAAGATACGATTCCGAATGAAATCATCCGTTACTTGATTATCCCGGGATAAGCCGTTTTCTTTGTTGAAAAAAATAAATACTATGATTCAGCGAGTTCAATCCATATTTCTTTTTTTAGTGGCAGTAGCTATGGGGGTGACTATAGGAAGTCAGCTTTGGATTCAAGAAGGGGTGGCAGGAGCTTCTTGGAGCCTCACGGCTTTTGTACTTACTCACCTAGATTCTGCGGGGGAAGTAATCGAGACATCCTCTAAATGGTATTTGGCAGCTTTGGCTTCATTTGCGGGGCTTTTGGCTTTAATTTCTATTTTTCAGTACCGAATTCGCTCCCGACAATTGTTACTCAATATGATCAATTCGTTGGTGATGGTCTCCTTAGTGGCGGCTACTTTTTTGACCACTAATGGAATTAATGCCGAATTGAACTCTCAAGATGGAGGTAATTATGGATTTGGTTTTTGGTCTATTTTAGTTGCTATGGTCATGAACATGCTGGCCAATCGCTTTATCAAAAAGGACGAAGCGCTGGTTCGCTCGGTAGATCGGATTCGATAAAAGAAAGCCTTGCGATATCGCGAGGCTTTTTTGTGAGAATGATTTTACTCCTTACCTAGACTTTTCTAAC
This sequence comes from Algoriphagus sp., assembly GCA_023255285.1. Classification (GTDB taxonomy): domain Bacteria; phylum Bacteroidota; class Bacteroidia; order Cytophagales; family Cyclobacteriaceae; genus Algoriphagus. The sequence continues at coordinate 752 of JALRIY010000150.1, read as the reverse complement.
TTGTTGCAGTTGAACTTGTACTTATGAAATTTGAAACCCTAACCATTCACCTCGGCAATGGGACTCACGAGAGTCACGGTGCTGTGGTACAGCCCATTACCTTGAGTACCACCTTTACTCATGGAAACGAAGGAGGAATGCTGTATTCTCGTGCCAATAATCCCAACAGACATTCTTTGGAGCAGGTATTGGCAGCCATGGAAAAGGGAACCGATGCAGCAGCCTTTTCTTCAGGCAATGCCGCTGGTACCGCCGTGTACCAGGCCCTGGAGCCGGGCTCTCATATTGTAGCTCCTGACGACATGTACCACGGCCTTCACAATTCCATGGTGCTGCTCTTTGCGGGTATTCATGAGGTGACCTTTGTAGACATGAGTGATCTCGAAGCGGTAAAAAATGCCATTCGTCCCAATACCGCACTTTTTTGGGTGGAAACTCCTTCCAATCCCCTTCTGAAAGTGACCGATATCCGTGCAATTTCTGTCTTGGCCAAGTCGCAGGGAGCGATTTTGGCTTGTGACAACACCTTTGCTACACCTGTATTCCAAAACCCCATTGATCTCGGTGCAGACTTGGTCATGCACAGCAGTACCAAGTATTTTGGAGGACATTCGGATATCCTAGGAGGAGCCTTGGTCGCGGCAAAAAAAGATGCCTTCTGGGAAAAAATCAGAAATGTTCAGTCCATCGGTGGAGCAGTTCCTTCGCCTACAGATTGCTATTATTTGACCCGCAGCATCCGCACGCTAGCT
>JALRIY010000014.1:17010-19298 GCA_023255285.1 Algoriphagus sp. | reverse complement strand
GGAGCATTCATTATTTTGGGTTTAATCGTTTGGGTACAGCGTACCAAAACGGGTTATGTAGAACATTAATAAAAGAGGTATCACCATGGAATTATTTAGTTTAGGTATTCGGTCGATTTTTATCGATAACATGATTTTCGCCTACTTTTTGGGGATGTGCTCTTTTCTTGCTGTTTCCAAAAAAGTAAGTACTGCGGTTGGACTTGGAGCTGCTGTTGTATTCGTATTAGGGGTAACGGTACCGCTCAATTGGATATTGAATGAATTTGTCTTGAAGGAGGGCGCCCTCACTTGGGTATCAGCCAGTCTATTGACGATAGATTTATCATTTCTTCGATTTATTATGTTCATCGCAGTAATCGCGGGAACAGTGCAGTTGGTAGAAATGATTATTGAGAAGTTTTCTCCAGCCTTGTATGGTCAGTTGGGGATCTTTCTTCCTCTGATAGCGGTAAACTGTGCAATTCTTGGTGGAGGTTTGTTTATGGCTCAGCGTGATTATACCCTTGCCGAATCTGGAGTGTATGGTTTTGGTTCTGGCTTAGGATTTATGTTAGCGATTGTTTTATTGGCAGCTATCCGTGAACGACTTAAATATTCTCAAGTACCAGACGGTTTAAAGGGTTTGGGAATTACCATGCTCTTAACAGGCTTAATGGGAATTGCTTTCATGTCTTTTATGGGAATTGATTTATAAACATTCCTATTTTGAGGGAAGGCCCTGAAGTTTTCTTCAGGGCCTTTTTTTGTAACGTAAATAATTGATTAACTTTCAATAGCCCTACTACTAAAATGTGATCCCATGAAACAGGTTTTTCCACTCTTATTTCTTTTTTTCTTTTGTACTTCTGGATTTTCTCAAGAAGGTCCCTGGATAGAATTATTTTCTGGTAAGGATTTGACACATTGGAAGATTTCTGAGAACCCTACTTCTTTTTCGATAGAAAACCAGTTGCTCAAGGTAGCAGGTCCAAGAGCTCATGCCTTCTATGCGGGCCCCGTTGGTGGAGCTGATTTCAAGAATTTTGAATTGTTGGTGGAAGTAAAGACCATGCCTAAAGCAAACTCAGGGATTTTCTTCCATACCAGCTACCAGGAATCTGGCTGGCCAGAAAAAGGCTATGAGATCCAAGTGAATCAAAGCCACACGGATTGGAGAAAATCAGGCAGCTTATATTCTTTTCAGGATGTAAAAGAAGTAGTGGTATCGGATGAGGAATGGTATACCTACCATGTAAAGGTAAATGGCGATCAAATTTCTGTTGCGCTTAACGGGAAAGTGGTCATGGAATACGATGAGTCTGATGATGCAAAGCGCACTTCCCCCCTAGGTCTCAAGCGGTTTGATAGAGGAACAATTGCGCTCCAAGCACACGACCCAGAAAGTGTGATTTATTACCGAAGTGTGAAAATCAAACTTTTGGAGGAATAGATTAAACTTTCCAAAGCATGTTAAATAATTAATTTGCCTATGTCCATTACCTACCGTAAACTATTGGCCTATTTTTTTAGAGGCTTGTTATTTTTAACGCCATTGGCGGTTACGGTTTACATTGTCTACCAGCTTTTTTTATTTTTAGACAATTTAATTCCTGTTTCAATACCGGGGATTGGGATTTTGATGGTATTGGCACTGATTACTTTTGTTGGATATTTGGCAAGTTTGTTTTTTACCAAGCCCTTATTTGATTGGTTTGAACGTGGGGTATTTAAAATACCTTTTGTCAACTTATTGTATACCTCGATCAAGGATTTAATGGGGGCTTTTGTGGGTGAAAAAAAGAAATTTAATTCACCCGTCTTAGTAGCTATTTCAGATAATTTACATCGGATTGGTTTCGTGACTCAAGAAGACATGGTTTCAATTGGCATGTCTGATTTTGTAGCGGTCTACTTTCCGCATAGTTACAATGTGTCTGGAAACGTATTTCTGGTAAAGCGTGAGAAGGTAAAGCCTCTGACAGGTGTAAAAAATTCAGAAGTAATGAAATTTATGGTGAGTGGAGGGGTATCTTCTCTAGAAAAAACTAAGTAGTTCTAATTTGTATTAGCATTAGCAGCCAAATTGACCTATGTGATGATCCATATGCTTGGCATGGAAGTGCTCCCATTCCTCAAAATTTAGTAAACCAAAGCGAGGGTGTGGAGTATGCTTAGTTGGATTTTCTTGAAACAGCAGGTGGTAAGCGTCGTAGCTTTTGATTAGTTCTACTTTTGCAGTTTCTAGATCTGGATAGCGCAGGTCGAGTAAGGTGTCTGGTAATCCTGGTGCTTTAATACCCTGTGGA
>JALRIY010000014.1:0-17000 GCA_023255285.1 Algoriphagus sp. | reverse complement strand
CCAACTGTTTTTCGGTGGGCACAATTTCTGGGATTGCAATTCTACCCATAGACATTTTTAGGGTTAGAATCAAATGTTCCACCATGTGCTGAGGAGTAAGAATGCCAAATTTGGCTTCGGATAGCAGGCTTAGATTATTTAGCCTTTGGAGTAGTAATTCTTTGGTCATGAACGTAGATTTTAGGTAAAAAAAAGCGTTTGATAAAATCAAACGCCTTTATTCATAATGAACTCTAGAATATCAATTTAGCTTCCACACATTTCGCAGCCTTCTGGATCGTCCAGTGAGCAGGCAATGGCATCTTGCTTTTGTGTTTTTACTGCTTCCGTTTCGTTTGCCTTTTCTATTTTTGGCTGCTCTAGTTGAGACTTGTCCAAGGTAAACTTAATGGCTGCTGTAGCTGCTTGGGATCGTAGGTAATACATACCTGTCTTTAGTCCCTTTTTCCAAGCATAGAAGTGCATGGAAGTTAGCTTGCCGAAGTTTGGATCCTGCATGAAGATGTTCATGCTTTGTGATTGGCAAATGTAGGCACCTCTATCTGCAGCCATATCTATGATGATTTTTTGAGAAATCTCCCAAACCGTTTTGTAGAGGTCCTTGATGTTTTGAGGAATTCCTGGTACTGCTTGAACAGATCCGTTGGTTGAAATGAGACGATTTCTCATGGCATCGTTCCACAAGCCCAGCTCAATCAAATCTTTCATCAAGTGCTTGTTAACTACTATAAATTCACCAGAAAGGGTTCTTCTTGTATAGATATTAGAGGTATATGGCTCAAAGCATTCGTTGTTGCCTAAGATTTGGGAAGTCGAAGCAGTAGGCATTGGAGCGACCAATAGGGAATTTCTCAAGCCGAATTTCTTCACTTTCTCTTTCAATTGCTCCCAATCGTAGCGACCAGATTTAGGAGTAATTCCCCACATATCAAATTGAAGAATTCCTTTGGATGCTGGGCAACCGTCGTAAGTTTCGTAGGTGCCTTGGGTCTTTGCAAGCTCCATGGAGGTTTCTACTGCCGCATAGTAGATGGTCTCAAAGATATCTTCATTGAGTCCTCTAGCTTCTACAGAATCAAACGGCATGCGAAGCAAAATGAAAGCATCTGCTAGGCCTTGAATACCTAGGCCGATAGGTCGGTGTCTGAAGTTGGACTTCCTAGCTTCTTCAACTGGGTAGTAGTTGATATCGATTACCTTGTTTAGGTTTCGTGTAGCTACTTTAGTGATTTCGTACAATTTTTGGTGATCAAAACGGAGCACCCCATCTTCCCCAGCGATCACAAATTTTGGAAGAGCAATGGAGGCAAGGTTACATACTGCCACTTCATCAGGAGCCGTATATTCGATGATCTCGGTGCATAGGTTGGAAGATTTGATGGTTCCCAAATTTTGCTGGTTGGATTTCCCATTAGCAGCATCTTTGTAGAGCATGTAGGGGGTACCCGTTTCGATTTGTGATTCCAATACCTCAAACCAGAGTTCTTGAGCCTTCATTGTTTCACGAGCTCGACCTTCTTTCTCGTACTTTTCGTACAAGCGCTCAAATTCTTCTCCATGGCAATCTGCAAGACCAGGAGCCTCATTTGGACAGAAAAGAGACCAGTCTTCGTTATTCTCCACACGTTTCATGAACAAGTCAGGAATCCAGAGCGCATAGAATAGATCTCTTGCTCGCATTTCTTCCTTGCCATGGTTTCTTCGAAGTTCCAAGAAGTCCTTGATATCGGCATGCCATGGCTCCAAGTAGATAGCGAAACTTCCTTTACGTTTTCCTCCACCTTGATCTACATAACGAGCAGTCATGTCAAAGTTACGAAGCATGGGTACGATTCCGTTGGACACCCCATTGGTACCTTTGATGTAGCTTCCCTTGGCTCGAACGTTGTGTATTGAGAGGCCAATTCCTCCAGCAGACTGGGAGATCTTAGCACATTGCTTCAGAGTATCGTAGATGCCATCAATGCTATCGTCCTTCATAGTCAATAGGAAGCAAGAAGAAAGCTGTGGCTTCGGGGTGCCTGCATTGAATAGAGTTGGAGTGGCATGTGTAAACCACTTTTCAGAAAGCAGGTCGTAAGTTTCGATTGCCGCATCTAAATCCTCCTTGTGAATTCCTACTGCCACTCGCATCAGCATGTGTTGAGGGCGTTCTACTACTTTACCGTCCAATCGGATGAGGTAACTTCTTTCTAATGTTTTGAAACCAAAATAATCGTAACTGAAATCACGCTTGTAATCGATCGCCTCATCGAGTTTAGCTGCGTATTTTTTGATGATTCCATACACCTCAGTGTCTAGGAGTTGTGCATTCTCTCCTGTTTTTGGATTGACATGCGTATACAGTCTTTTCATGGTATTTGAAAAAGACTGACTTGTGGTTTTGTGTAGGTTTGAGATAGCAATTCGTGCCGCCAAAATAGCATAGTCTGGATGCCTTACGGTGAGTGAGGCACAGACTTCTGCGGCAAGGTTATCAAGTTCGGAAGTAGTCACCCCATCGTATAGCCCATCGATTACCTTTTTAGCAACTTCAATGGGTTGGATAAATTTGGGATCTAGTTCATAGCAGAGGTTCTCTATCCTTGCAGTGATCTTGTCGAATCGTACGGATTCTCTTCTACCGTCTCTTTTAATTACTAACATACTCAGGCGAATTTTAAGGGGTGGTTGAAATAGGTAATTTTGGGTTTTGAGGGCAATTAGAAATCTTCTTCGATTGAGAATCGAGCGGCACTATCAGCGGGTTCTGTTGATTTCATAACCCCTGCTTTTTGGTAGTCACCCACACGTTTTTCGAAGAAGTTTGTTTTGCCTTGCAAGGAAATCATGTCCATGAAGTCAAAAGGATTGGTACTGTTCCATACTTTCTCACAGCCGAGTTCCATCAGCAATCTGTCGGCCACAAACTCAATGTATTGACACATCAAATCAGAGTTCATTCCGATGAGACGAACCGGCAAAGCATCGGTTACAAATTCTTTTTCAATTGCTACTGCATCCATAATGATTTCGCGCACAGTTTCCTTTGGAAGCTGATTGTTAACATGCTCAGTATACAGATGACAAGCAAAATCACAGTGCAATCCCTCGTCTCTTGAGATCAATTCATTGGAGAAGGTTAATCCCGGCATAAGGCCTCTTTTCTTCAACCAGAAGATGGAGCAGAAGGAACCGGAAAAGAAGATGCCTTCTACAGCAGCAAAGGCAATTAGCCTTTCTTGGAAGCTTCCATTGTCAATCCAGCGTAGGGCCCAATCCGCTTTTTTCTTCACGCAATCGATATGTTCGATGGCGTTAAGAAGACGATCTCTCTCTACGTTGTCTTTGATATACGTATCAATAAGCAGCGAGTAAGTTTCCGAGTGAATATTTTCCATTGCTATTTGGAAGCCGTAGAAAAACTTTGCTTCAGTGTATTGAACCTCTGCTACAAAATGCTCCGCGAGATTTTCATTTACAATTCCGTCAGAAGCAGCGAAAAAGGCAAGCACGTGGGAAACGAAGTGCCGTTCTCCATCATTCAAATTTTTCCAATCACTGAGGTCCTGGCTTAAATCAATTTCTTCTGCTGTCCAGAAACTCGCCTCTGCTTTTTTATAATACTGCCAGATATCGGCGTGTTGGATTGGAAAAAGGACAAATCGGTTGCTGTTTTCTTGTAAAATCGGCTCGTGCTGCATCGCTCTCTAAATTTATTTAATCAAACAATTGTGGGTGGAAGACTAAAATGTGCCTTCAATTGATCCTAGGAAAGGAAAATGCATCCTGAGTAGAGGAGCATGTCAACAAATATGAGGATCAAAAAGGGAATAAAAAAGTCAAAAAGTGAGTTAAATTTTAAAATATGACCAAAAGTCAAAAAACACATAAAAATCATATAATCAATACTTTAATGTACATAAAATAAAGTATATAATCAATTTAATTCTTGAATATAGGGCGATTGAATATTTTTAAAATTGTAAAAAAAAAAAAATGAGGGAAATCCTGACCTCTGTTTTGAACGATAGTCAAATTTATTCTTATTCAAAAATATTTTTGTATACTATTGAAAAACAAGTGATTAACAATCAAACTAATTTAGATTTATAAAAATAGTGGGAAGCCAAATTTGACTTAATTTTTAATTGTAAAAATGTGTAAGACAGTGGAGCTAATATCAATCCACATTCTTTCATCATTTTTTGGGAAAGTTTTTTTAGTTTCAATTCAATTCCTATATTTGCACTCCGATTTCGATAAATCAAGCATCATGTACGCAATTGTTAACATCGCAGGAAAGCAGTTCAAAGTAACAAAAGATCAGTTCGTCTATGCCCCTAAAATGGCAGGTGAGACTGGCGCTTCCGTCGAATTTGACCAGGTTTTATTGGCAGAAGCCAACGGCACTGTGTCTGTAGGAGCTCCCCTACTAGTAGGAGCAAAGGTATCTGGAAAAATTCTGGATCACGTGAAAGGTGACAAAGTGATTGTCTTCAAAAAGAAGCGCCGTAAGGGCTACAAAAAGAAGAATGGTCACCGACAAGACTTCACCAAAGTAATGATTGAATCAATTACGCTATAAGGCATTCAGCCGAGAAATCCATAAACGAATAAAACCATGGCACACAAAAAAGGTGTAGGTAGTTCCAAAAACGGTCGTGAGTCACATTCCAAAAGACTGGGTGTGAAAAAGTTTGGCGGTGAAGTTGTCATCGCAGGAAACATCCTAGTAAGACAAAGAGGCACCAAACATCATCCTGGATTGAATGTTGGCGTTGGTAAAGACCACACGCTATTCGCATTGACCAACGGTGTAGTTGCTTTCAAGAAAAAATTTGATGGTAGATCTTACGTGAGCATCGTTCCTGCTCAGGATTAATCTCCCTACGTTACAAAAAAAAACCTCTTCCTTGGAAGAGGTTTTTTTTTGCCCTTAGCCCATCTTTTTGCCTTTAATCAATTTTTTTATTTCCTTTCCCAACTTTTCACCTACTTTAAAAAGATATTAATTCTACCCAACATGATCTCGTTTAAATCTCTCCTTCGAAGTGGCATACTCTTGCTACTTCTTGTCCTAAGTCTTCCCACCACAGGGCAGCAAGTCCCAGATCCCAAAATATATGACGCGGTTCAATGGCGCTTGGTAGGTCCATTTAGAGGCGGTAGAGCAGATGCCGTTACCGGAGTAAAAGGCAATGACAAATCCTATTACTTTGCTTCCACTGGTGGGGGCATCTGGAAAACGAGCAATGCAGGCCAAACCTGGAAATCCGTTTCCGATGGATTCTTTGGTGGCTCTATGGGTGCTGTGGCAGTAGCAGAAAGTGATACTGCCGTTGTCTACGCCGGAGGCGGCGAAAAAACCGTGCGGGGCAACGTATCCTTTGGCTATGGCGTTTGGAAAAGTGCCGATGCCGGTAAAACTTGGGCTCGCGCTGGACTGGATAAAAGTCGATTTATTTCTCGCCTTCGGATCCACCCAACCAATCCCGATGTGGTATATGCGGCAGTGTTGGGAGATGTTTTCAAGCCTGATGCCACTCGAGGGGTGTACAAAACTACAGATGGAGGAAAAACTTGGGAACAACTACTTTTTGTGGATGACATCTCTGGCTCTGTAGACTTGGTGTTGGATCCCAAAAATCCTGAAGTAGTCTATGCATCTACTTGGCAATTGCAACGGACCCCCTACAGTTTGGAAAGCGGAGGGCCAGGTTCTAAACTTTTTAAATCATCCAATGGAGGGAAAACTTGGGAGGAACTATCCTCTAAAGAAACTTTTCCTAAAGGTGTGCTTGGGATTATGGGAATTGCCGTTTCTCCAAAAAACTCCAATCGACTGTATGCCATCATCGAAAATGATAAAGGAGGTGTATATACTTCCAAAGATGCTGGGCAGACTTGGGAGCTGGTCAATGAAAATCGGAACTTACGTCAACGTGCCTGGTATTATTCGCGAATTTATGCAGACACCCAAGACGAGGAAACGCTCTATGTGCTCAACGTGAGTTACCACAAATCTACAGATGGGGGAAAAACCTTTAAAGGGGCGAATGCACCGCATGGAGATCACCACGACCTGTGGATTGATCCAATGAATAACCAGCGAATGATTATCGCTGACGATGGAGGTGCGCAAATATCTGAAGATGGTGGCGCCACTTGGTCTTCCATGATGAATCAGCCGACCTCTCAGTTTTACCGAGTGACGACTGATAATAGCTTCCCTTACCGCATCTATGGGGCTCAGCAAGACAATTCTACCGTTCGAATTCGTCATCGAAATGATGGTGGAGCAATTACTGAAGCGGATTGGGAGCCTACTGCAGGAGGAGAGTCAGGATGGATCGCACCTGATCCCCTAGATAATGATATTGTCTATGGAGGATCCTATGGAGGACTACTTACTCGTGAGAACCATCGAAATGGTACCTCGCGCACAGTCAACGTATGGCCAGATAATCCCATGGGACATGGAGCAGAAGGCATGAAGTACCGATTCCAATGGAACTTCCCCATTTTCTTTTCCCCTCACAATCCGAAATTGCTATATACTACAAGTAATCAATTTCACCGCTCTACAAACGAGGGACAAACTTGGGAGGTGTTTTCTCCAGATTTGACTCGAAATGATAAGAGCAAACTAGGTCCTTCGGGAGGCCCCATCACCAAGGACAATACTTCGGTAGAGTACTATGCTACTATTTTTACTGCAGCAGAATCTCCAATGAAACCAGGTGTAATCTGGGCAGGATCTGACGATGGATTGGTTCATGTAACGCTAGATAACGGAAAAACTTGGCAAAATGTCACCCCGAAAGACATGCCCGAGTGGCTTCAAATCAACTCCATCGAGGCAAGTCCATTTGCTGCAGGTGAGGCATATTTTGCTGCTACTGGCTACAAGAGTGGCAACTTTGCCCCTTACCTCTACAAAACTAAGGACTATGGAAAGACCTGGACCAAGATTGTCTCAGGAATCAATGAAGAGCACTTTACCCGGGTAGTCCGGGCAGATCCAGCCAAAAAAGGGATACTCTATGCCGGTACGGAAACAGGCATGTATTATTCCAAAGATGATGGTGCTAGCTGGCATTCCCTACAATTGAATTTGCCTATCGTTCCAATTACGGATTTGACTATCAAGGAAAATAATTTGATTGCAGCTACTCAAGGTAGATCCTTCTGGATCATCGATGACCTGACGGTGCTTCATCAAGCAGAAGCTGGTTTGGAGGACAAGGCTTTTCACCTGTACAAGCCACAGGATTCGTACCGCATCGACGGGATGAAGCGAATGAGCTTAACAAATGGCAGCAATCGTCCAGGAGGTGTCTTGGTGTATTATTTCCTCAAAGAGGAGCCTTCTGGAGAAGTAAAAATTGAATTCTTCAATGACCAAAATCAACTCATTCGTTTGTTCTCCACCAAAGGAACGAATGGAGATACGCTAAAAGTGAAGCCTGGTTCTGGGGAATTTAATTGGAATTTACGCACCGAAAATGCAGAAGGATTTGAAGGGATGATCCTTTGGGCCGCCAACCTTAGAGGACCTAAGGTCGTTCCTGGCAGTTATAAGGTGCGCATGACTGTGGATGGTCAATCTCAAGAGCAGTCCTTCCAGGTGCTTGCTGACCCCCGTTATGAATCTTCCCAAGAAGATTTAGAAGCTCAATACAACTACTTGTTGGCAGTACGCGATAAAATTACCGAAACGCACCAAGCGATTAAATTGATCCGAGTGTACCGTACTGAATTGGATTCACTTACTACCAAGCCTGAGAACCTTGACCAAATCAAAGCAGAAATGCAGGCGATTGAGGAGACCCTTTACCAAACGCAAAATCGAAGTGGTCAGGACCCGCTTAACTTCCCGATTCGGTTGAATAACAAATTGGCCCACTTGACTAGCGTGGTTGGAAATGGAGATTACCGACCTACTGATTCCTCAGAAGAGGTACGTAAAGAACTCACGGAACAAATTGATGTACAACTGGCACGATTCCGAAAGTTGGAACGTGAACAAATCTCCCGAGTCCTTAATATCGAGGAGATGAAAACGAAGTTAGATAAGAAAAAATAAGCAGAAGAGCCCCGCACGTACGGGGCTTTTTTTTAAAAAGGCCGATACGATTTTAGCTGTTCAAAAAACATTATTGCGCTACCGGGAGAAAGTAGGAGGATACAAATTATCCCGAAAATGGCTCCATAGAGGTGCGCATCGTGGTTGATGTTGTCCTGCCCTTTTTTTCCTTTGACATAAGAATAAATCAGAAAAAAACCTCCTAAAAGGAAGCCTGGAAGGCAAAGAAGTCCAAAGAGACAAATGTCCGAAAGGGGCATTAAGATGATGCTAGCAAAAACCATGGCAGACGTTCCTCCTGATGCCCCCAAAGCCTTATAGTAAGGACTATTCTGCTGCTTGACAAACGTGGGAATATCTGCAACCACCAAGGCTAAAAGGTAAAATCCTACGAAAATCAAGCCTCCTAGTTCTAATCCAAATTGAAACTTAAAAAAGCGTTCCACGACCCCTCCAAAAAAGTAGAAGGTAAACATATTGAACAAGAGGTGCATGAAATCCTTGTGGATAAATCCAGAGAGGATAAACCGATCCCACTGGTTCCGTTGTTTGATTCGGTAAGGAATAAACATCCACCGCTCCAAAAGGGTGGGACGACTGAAGGCAAAAATGCTACAAAATACTGTAGCACCAATCAGTACAGAGGTTAAAGAAAAATCCATTGGCGCTTACTTCTCACGTTGCATCAACTCTTGGGTAACTGCTACCAATGCTTTGGAATAGTTTTGATCTTTGATCTGTAGCCTTTCGAGTTGTTGAAATCCTTCTTCAAAATAAGACGCCATTTTCTTTTCAGTCAAGGAGCGAATGCCGAGCTTCTCATAGATTAACTTGACAGCAGCCACTTTTTCTTCTTTGTCAAATTGGCTTAGTCCCAACCAATGTTGTAATTTTTCTTTCTCCTTACCCTTGGCAAGTTCAAGTGCCTTGATCAACAGGAATGTTTTCTTGTTGGAAATAATATCTCCACCTACCTGCTTGCCAAACTTAGCTTGGTCTGCATAGACATCTAACAAGTCATCTTGGAGTTGGAAACCAATACCAATATTTACTCCAAAGTCATAGATCCGCTGTACGTCCTCCTTAGCTGCACCCGCCAATAGCGCTCCAAGCTGAAGTGCAAATCCTAAGAGTACAGCAGTTTTCAAGCGAATCATTTCGATGTAATCGGCTTCAGCTACGGTTTCGTATCCTTCAAAGTTCATGTCTAGCTGCTGTCCTTCACATACTTCGGCCGCTGTTTTATTGAAAAGTCGAATGGCTTCAGGTAAAAGTGCAGTTGGTGTAGGGAGCAATAGGTCATAAGCTCTTACCAGCATGACGTCTCCAGAAAGAATGGCAATGTTGGCATTCCATTTCTCATGAACTGTAGGTTTCCCTCTTCGTAAAGGTGCCTGATCCATGATATCGTCGTGCATGAGTGTGAAGTTGTGAAAAACTTCCAGCGCAGCAGCCTGACTGAATATCTCTGTTGGGTTTTTGCCGTACAACCCGTACCCCAAAAGAGAGAGTAGCGGGCGAATCCGCTTTCCTCCTAGGCTCATGATGTAGGTGATGGGGTCGTATAATTCAGCAGGAGATACTCCAAAGGAGTGGCCGCTGATGTGGTCTTCAAACTTAGTTAAAAGCTCGTGGACGAGATTTTTTTCTGTCATGGTCTGCAAATTCCAAATCGATGGTTCTACGGTCGATATCCGTATTAACTACCCGAACCAGTACTTTGTCTCCTAAAGTGATCATTTTTTTTGTTTTCGATCCAATCAAGCGCATGTTGCGCTCGTCAAAATCGTAGTAATCGTCGTCCATGTCCTGGACCCGAATCATCCCTTCACACTTGGTTTCTGTGATTTCTACAAATACCCCCCACTCGGTCACCCCGCTCACGATGCCATCGTAATCTCTAACCTCAGCGAGAGACATGTATTCTACTTGCTTGTACTTGATGGAGGCACGTTCAGCATCTGCTGCTCGCTTTTCCCGTTCAGAAGAATGCTGACATTTTTGTTCCCATGAACCTGCGTCTGGAGATTTTCCTCCTTCAAGGTAGTGCTCGAGCAAGCGATGGACCATCATGTCTGGATATCTTCGGATGGGGGAGGTGAAGTGCGTATAATGTGCAAAGGCAAGTCCAAAATGCCCCTTGGGTTCAGTGGTGTATTTTGCTTTAGCCATGCTCCGAATTGCCAGCTGCTCTAAGACATTTTGCTCGGGCTTGCCCTGAATCTCCTCCATTAGTTTATTGAGTGCAGCAGAGATTTTCTGGGGCTGGGTGGTGTCCATCGCATGGCCGAAGCGTTTTGCGAAGCCAGAGAAGGTTTCCAATCGATCTAAATCTGGGCTATCGTGCGTTCGGTACACAAAGGTATCCATACCCTGATTTTTACGGAAAATGAATTCGGCCACGTACTTATTGGCCAGTAGCATAAACTCTTCAATGAGCTTGTGAATGTCTTTTCGCTCCTTTACAAACAAGCCGAGTGGCGTGCCTTTTTCATCCAATTTGAATTTGACCTCTACCGTTTCAAAGTTGACAGCTCCTTGTTCAAATCGTTGTTTTCGAATTTTCTTGGCTAAGTTGTTGAGTAAGGTTAATTCCTGAAAGTGATCTCCTGACTGGGCATCGATACATTCTTGTGCTTCTTCGTAGGCAAATCGTCGATCGGAATGGATGATGGTTCGGCCAATCCAATGGCTCACCACTTTGGCTTGAGGGTCTACCTCAAATACGCAAGCAAAGGTGAGTTTATCTTCCTTTGGGCGGAGTGAACAGAGGCCATTGCTGAGGCGCTCCGGAAGCATGGGAATGGTGCGATCGACTAGGTATACTGAAGTTGCCCGATTGTAGGCTTCTTTTTCTAAGGCAGTTTTTGGTTTGACGTAATGCGTCACATCGGCGATATGAACGCCTATTTCGTGGTTGCCATTTTCTAGTTTTCGGTAGGAAATCGCGTCGTCAAAATCTTTTGCATCCGCAGGGTCTATGGTAAAAGTCAGTACCTCTCTAAAATCTTTTCGAGCCTTAATTTCTTTGGAAGAGATTTGTTCGGGGATAGCATTGGCTTCAGCATTGGCTTCCTTCTCGTATTCGAAAGGAAGGCCAAATTCTGCCATGATGGAGTGAATTTCTACCTCATGTAGTCCCGCCTTTCCAAGCACTCGGATTACTTTTCCGGTTGGGTTCTTATCGTCTTCCCTCCATTCGGTCAATTTGACAATCACCTTTTCATTGTGTTCAGCACCCATCAGTTCTCCGCGGTGTACAAAGATATCCTTGTGCATTTTTTTGAAGTCGGGAACGACAAAGGCAAAGCGAGGAGAAATTTCCACACGCCCAACAAATTCATCCCGGCTGCGTTCTAAAATTTCCAATACGCGACCTTCAGTTCTTCCTGTCTTTCCTTTGACAGGAAAGACCATCACACGTACTTTGTCTCCATCCAATGCCTGCTTTAGGTCGGCTTCCTTCACTAGGATGTCACCTTCAACTGCATCAGGTTGGTCGGGAATGATGAAAGCAAAACGGGGGTTGACAAAATCAACAGTTCCTAAGATAAATTCTGGATCACGAGTGGAGGAAAAGTAATTACGCGGGCTTCGGGAGATTTTCCCTTCTGCGACTAGCTGAAAAAGTACAGGCTCCACCCCACCTTTGTTCAGGGAATCACGGATTTCTAAATGCTTGATGAGTTGTTTGGCATTAAATTCTTTGCCAAAATTTGCATCTAGGAATTGAAGTAGTCTTCGTGCTAAGGAAGTAGAATCATTGTTGCCTTTGGAGCTTGAATGGTTTTTATTGGATTTTTTTCGATCGGATTTTCTTCCCATGAGGGCTTTTTTTATTCTAAGGTATGAAGTTTTGATTGTCCTGTAAACTTGCTGATATGTTCTTTTTGTTACGAATCAGGGTAGTCGATTTCAAGGTCGCTGGCATCGGAAGGTGGGTGCATGGCAAGGTAAATCCTTGCCGTTACTTCTACATCACGAAGGCAGTACTGTGTTATTTTTTCTAGGTTTTTTTCGTGGTAATAGGTGGTATTCACCTCACTTCCGTCTATTCCTTTTTTTGAACTGTTAATCCCAAATGCTGCCGCGAGAAGTTCTAATCGGGTATAATGTTTGTAATCTCCAAATCGCCAAAGTTCCATCGTGTCTAGGTGTCGTATTTCCCAGGGTTTTTTGCCGGCAAGCTGCAGGGGCTCGGGCAATGGAATTCCTTGGATCAGCATGCGACGGCAGAGGTATGGAATGTCAAACTCTTTGCCATTGTGTGCACAGAGAATCCACTTTTTCTTCTCCAATAAGGCTTTTAACTCCAAAAGAGTTTCTTTTTCATCTTCCTTTGCGAAAACCTTCGATCGAAAGGAATAGTTTCTTTCCTTCTTTTTGGCTTGGAAAAATCCCACTCCTACACAGATGATCTTGCCAAATTCTGCATGAATCCCCGCCCGTTCAAAGAAAAGTTCTCCTGGTTCCAAAAGGCTTTCCCTACGGATGAGCCTCTCTTTTCGGATCCATTCAGCTTGTAATCTCGAGTCGAGCTCGTCAAAAGACTCCGTGTTGGATGCAGTTTCAATGTCTAAAAATAGGATGTTGCTCAGCTGTTCAAAAAATGGGGTCATGATCTAAAAATTAGGGATTAAGAATACCTTCCAATCCCAATTCTGGGATGTGGCGAAGGTGGGCAGGATCAAAACTGCCTGGAGTAAAGATAAACTTTTTATCAAAAATCTGGTCCAGAATGTAGTAGCTCACCCAAAACTCATTGGTAAGTGAAAATACAGCTGGATCGATAGGTTCGATTCGAGCAACAGAATCCGCACCAAGTTCCTTGATCAGGTGGCGAAGGGTGGATGTTTTTCGTAACTCCCCCTCCAAATGCCCATAGCCTTGGGAGGTGATCATGACGGTGTGTAGTTCGATTAAGTTGTAGTTGATCAAGTAGACGGCCCATTCTGTTCCGGTTTCCTTTTCCTCTTTGGCAATCGCAATCTTTACGCCTGTAACGGGAGCAAAATCAATGTCTTTTTTCATTAGGCTTCAATCAAATTCATTTCAAAAAGAGCAGCAAGGTGTTTTTTCACCTTTCCTTTCACCTCCTGTACCTCCACCTGACGACCCAACTCCAAGTGTAGAGAGGTGACTGCTTTGTCGTCAATTCCACAAGGGACGATGTGTCCGAAGTAGGACAAGTCTACATTCAAGTTGAAGGCAAATCCATGCATGGTCACCCAGCGGCTGGATTTTACGCCCAAGGCACAGATTTTTCTAGGGTTCTTGAGGGTGTCGTGGTCGAGCCAAACGCCTGTAAGCCCATCGATTCTCCCGGCGGGGACCCCATATTCTGCGAGTGTGAGGATAATGGCTTCTTCCAAGTACCTTAAGTAGCGGTGTATGTCGGTAAAGAAGTGGTCCAAGTCCAAGATCGGATAGCCCACCAATTGACCAGGGCCGTGGTAGGTGATGTCTCCTCCGCGATTGATTTTGTAGTAGGTAGCTTGATGACTGAGTAGGCCTTTGTCATCCAGCAAGAGGTGCTCCGGCTTGCCACTTTTTCCTAGGGTATAGACATGTGGATGTTCTACAAAAAGCAGGTAGCTGGGCGTGATTACTTGTTGGTCTTCAGGTAGGTTCCGATTTTGAATTTTTTGGGCAACAATGGCTTCAAACAGTTTTTCTTGATAGGTCCAGGCTTCCTGATAATCCATATTCCCTAAATCTCGAAATTCTACTGTTTTTTTTGTACTTTGATTCATCGTCCTTATATCCGCATTTTTTTAGACCCACTTGGGTTGGCCATTACACTTTTCAAAATTAACCAATATTTCCCATGGCAGCACACAATGAATCAGGAAGACTCGCCGAAGAGGAGGCTGCCAAATGGCTTGAAAGCAAGGGGTATACCTTGTTAGAAACCAATTACCGCTACCAGCATGCAGAAATAGATTTAATTATGACCTATCAGGGCCTGTTGATTTTTATTGAAGTAAAATTTCGTTCTGGAACAGGTTTCGGTTATGCAGAGGAGTTTGTGCAAGCCTCAAAAAAAAGACTAATTGTCAAGGCAGCTGACCAGTACATTTACAGTAAGGATTGGCACCACGACATTCGCTTTGATATTGTGGGAGTCTATTTAGATCCGCAGGGGAAGCTACATTTCAAACAGTTTGAAGACGCTTTTTACTGAACATTAAACCGTAAATATCACGGATTTTTTCGGTAGATCAGGTTGCCTTCCTTATCCCACTCTGCTCGGATGTAAGGGCGGAAGTTTTTGGTATAAGGTTTTTCTTGGTATTGAATTTCTCGCTTGCGAATGGTTTTTGTATTGTTGGTATTCCAATATTCGGTCCAAAGTCCTACTTTTTGTCCAAATCGATATTCTCCTGTTACCGCAATTTGTTGATTTGGATAGAAGTGAAAAAAATTCCCTTCTTCAAGTCCATATTGAACAGGAATGAGTTTTTCAATGGCTTTGGAGGTGGAATTATAGTAAGTGATCCGTGATTCTTTGGGCCATCCTTCCTCAAAATGGGCTTTGTCTTGGAGAATATTGTTGGCATCGAAAAGTAGCCAGGTTTGGTGTTTGGTTCCGTAAAAAAACATGCCACTTTCCACGACTATTTGATTGATAAGACGCTGGTAAGGTCCATGGAGCAAATAGCCCAGTCCCTTGGTATATCCTTGGGTTCGAATAGTCCGATCTTTTGGGTCGTACCAATACCTATCTCGAACGTAAGGATTACCTGTCCAACTGGCATCTGTAAAGTGAAAAAATTCGATGTATTCTTGACCCCTTAGACTTCTACGTGTACTCCCTTTTCGTGTTTTGATTCCGAAATAAGTACTTTTTCTAGCGTTTTTTTTACTTTCCTTTTTTTTCTCTTTTACTTTTTCTTCGTCAAATAATAACAAAGGGGCAACGGTGGGCAGGAGGGAGGAACTCACAATACCAACGCTATCTTCACCTACTTTTTGGTCAGCAACCAGTACTTGGCCCAGAATTAGTTTGGGAAAGCCACACAAGAGTAAAAGAAAAAGAGTAAGCGGTTTCATTTCTGATAAAACGGGGAAATGGCTTTTCTAGTGCTTTCAAAAGTAACATTTCGTGATCAAATCTCTTCGTTTGTTTCTAATTTATAATCTTCTGCCTACTTTTGAGGTCTTGCTACCAAACCACACATCTCTCATGAATTCAATGCTATCAGATCGCGTACTACAAATGGAAGAATCGGCTACCTTGGCCATGGCAAAAAAAGCCAGAGAACTAAAAGCCCAAGGAGTTGACATCATTGGACTAAGTTTGGGTGAACCGGATTTCAAAACCCCGAAACACATCCAACAAGCAGCTAAAGATGCAATTGATGAAGGTAAATATTTTGCCTATCCTCCCGTATCTGGATATCAGGATTTGCGTGAAGCCATCGCCAAAAAGCTTCGTGAAGAAAATAACATCCAAGAAGCAAAAGCTGCGCACATTGTGGTTTCTGTGGGCGCTAAACACTCTATTGCCAATACCTTTATGTGCATCCTTAACGAGGGCGACGAGGTGGTTATTTTTTCCCCCTACTGGGTTAGCTATGCCGAGATCATCAAATTGTGTGGAGGAGTGCCCGTTTTGATTGAAGGAACGCTTGAAAATAATTTTAAGGCTTCTGCAGCACAGCTAGAAGCAGCGATTACTTCCAAGACTAAGGCGGTAATCTATTCTTCTCCTTGCAACCCGACGGGCTCTGTATTCTCCCAACAAGAATTGGAAGCCATCGCCAACGTGGTGAAGAAGCATGAGCAAGTGCTAGTCATTGCGGATGAGATTTATGAATTGATCAATTTTACAGGCAAAAATTTCAGCATTGCTTCCTTACCAGGAATGTTTGAGCGAACCATCACGGTCAATGGATTTTCCAAAGGCTATGCAATGACGGGCTGGAGAGTGGGCTATATCTGTGCTCCACTTGAACTATCTAAAGCAGTAGAGAAGATGCAAGGTCAGTTTACTTCTGGGAATACCGGCATCGCACAGCGTGCGGCTTTGGCGGGTATCGCAGGCGATCAAGGACCTTCTCAAGAAATGGCCGTTCAGTACTTGAAGCGTCGTGACTTAATGTTGGGTCTGCTTACGGATATCCCAGGTATCAAAACCCATGTGCCCGAAGGAGCTTTCTATTTCTTCCCGGATGTGACTGCATTTTTTGGAAAGTCAGCACATGGCCACCAGGTAAACAATGCGGATGAGCTTTGCATGTATTTACTTGACATTGCCAATGTATCCTTAGTAACAGGATCTGCTTTTGGAGCGGATAATTGTGTACGAATTTCCTATGCCGCTTCTGAAGCCGACTTGATCGAGGCGATGAAGCGTATTAAAAAAGCCTTGGGAGAGCTGGCTTAAGCCTCCTTATTTTGCCTACCCGGTAGCAAAAATACTACAGGGTAGGCATTTTTTAAATTGATCCTCCTACTACCACCTATGGCTCAGGTACTTGTCATCACTCCCGTCAAAAATGCCATCGAGACCACCTTGGATACTGCACGAGCGATCGCCGCTTCCTCGGTGAAGGTGCAGCATGTCATTTTCAATGATTTCAGCACGGAGGAGACCAAGGCCAGCTTGGAAAAGCAACGGGAGGAGATCGGATATTCCCTAATCCATATCGAGGACCTGACGGATCACCCTTCACCCAACTACAAGTTGGTGCTGCAGCTTGCCCAGCAGCAAGCCTTGGAGGCGGGTATTCCGCTGTTGGTGGTGGAATCGGATGTGGTGGTAACTCCGACTACCATAGAAACCCTTTTGAAGCAGTTGGATGCAGATCCTACCTCGGGCTTGATTGGATCGGTGACTGTAGACGAACAAGGGTTGGTTAATTTTCCTTACCTCAAATTCAAAGGTGTCAAAGTGCCAGTCATCGCTACTCAGCGTAGTTTGAGTTTT
>JALRIY010000149.1 GCA_023255285.1 Algoriphagus sp. | reverse complement strand
AGCCGATGAACGAGAAAATGCTTCTTTAACAGCCAAGTTTCCAGGACGAATAGAAAAATTATTCGTCACCTTCACTGGGGAGCAAGTAAAAGCTGGACAGCGAATAGCTACGGTGTACTCTCCGGAGCTTCTTACCGCCCAGAAAGAGTTGCTGGAATCGGCAAAAACAAAAGCAACCTTCCCACAATTGTATCAGGCGAGCAAGGACAAGCTGAGTCTTTGGAAATTGAGTGCTACCCAAATCGCAGAAATAGAGCGCAGTGGCCAGGTCAAAGAGCGTATGGACATCTTTGCCGATCAGTCTGGCGTGGTGTTGCAAAAAAATATTTCCGTTGGGGATTATGTTTCCATGGGCTCGGTACTTTTCACCGTCACCAACTTGAATAGCCTCTGGTTGCTTCTGGATGTGTACGAAACCGACCTGCCTTTTGTAGCCCTTGGAGATGAGATTCAGTTTACCGTAGCCGGGAAGCCTGGTGAGACACTAAGCGCAAAAGTTACTTTCGTGGATCCGCTAATTAATGCCAACACGCGAGCCGCTTCCGTGCGGGCTGAGATTCGCAACGTAGGTAATTCACTCAAACCAGAAATGTTTGTGACGGCGCGTATCCAAACTCGAAATTCAGCAAGTTCGGCCGAAGTCATGGTTCCCCGCACAGCCGTATTATGGTCAGGCAAGCGTTCGATTGTGTACGTGAAAGTACCTAATGCGACGCTACCAGAATTTGTGATGAGAGAAGTGACCCTTGGCAATCGACTCGGGGAAAATTACCAAATCAAGGCAGGACTTCAAGCAGGCGAAGAAATCGTTTCTTATGGGGCTTTTGCATTAGATGCTTCTGCCCAACTTTCAGGTAAGCCTAGCCTCCTCAACCGCAGTAGTACGCAAAAAGTGGAGGTTTCAGCTGCCTTTAGCCAAGAAATCACTGCAGTGGTGTCTGCATACTTCCAAGTAAAAAACAGCTTGGTGAAAGATCAACTACCCACCGCAGCTACCCAACTCCTTGCACAAGCATTGGCAAAAGTGAGTTCAGCCCCTGGAACAGGTAAAGACAAGGCCAAATGGGAAAAGATAAAGTCAGAGCTCTCCCAGGCAACTGCCAAAATTAAGGGGGCTAAGGACATTGGCGCAGCAAGAACACAGTTTTCAAGTTTGTCGGCTTCCATTATTCAACTTGCGGAAACCTACCCACTCAGCCAGCAGGTAGTTTACCAAGATTTCTGTCCTATGGCTTTTGATAACAAAGGTGGATATTGGCTCAGTGAAACAGAGGACATTAAAAATCCCTATTTCGGTGCTTCCATGCTCAGCTGTGGAGAGGTAAAACAATCGTATCAGAAAAGTTTACCAATCCCAACTCCTTGAGTGAGCTAAATGAATCAACATGAATAAAATCAATCTATTTTAATTCAACCCCTGACCATGAAAAAATTTACTTTCGCCATTCTCCTACCCCTTTTCATTGCTGGTTGTGGAGGGAACACAGAAAAGCAAACCACAACTGCGCCAACAGAAGACCATAGCCAGCATCAAGCTGCTGCAACTGAAAAACCAGCTAAGTCAAAAAGTCCCAAAAAGACCGCAATGGCCATTGTCGATGGAAACCATATCCACATCGATTATTCCTCACCAAGTGTCAGAGGAAGACAAATTTTTGGTGGCTTGGTAGCCTTTGGGGAAGTTTGGGCGACTGGAGCACATAAGGCCACTTGGATTCAACTAGATAAACCCGTTAAAATCGGGGACAAAGTCGTTCCTGCAGGAAAATATGGCCTATTTACCATTCCTGGTGAGCAAGAGTGGACCGTCATCTTAAATGCTGATTGGGACATGCACTTGGCAGATGATTACGATGCAAGCAAAGATGTGATTCGAATTAGCTGTACGCCTGAAACACTCGAAAACAGTGTGGAGTCACTCACCTATACTGTGGAAAAAGTGGCAAGCCAAACCACCGAAATTGCCATTGCTTGGGATAAAACGAAGATCAAATTTGTCCTAAAAAATAGCTAATCAGACAATTTTTTCTCTTCAAAAAATAATTGGTTGTATTCGCAGAGCTTTCTAGTAAAAAAAGCATGATGAACCCCAATAGGGTTTAGGGCGAAAAGTTGAAAGCACAGCTTTTATTTCCCCATGCTTAATTAGGAGTAAATCTTAGGAAGTCTTTTTTAGAACAAAAAAGCTTCCTGAGGGATACGAGCAGTCCGGACATTTTTACCTTCTCCGACTACCTCTGTCCAAGCAAAATATACTTGGCCTGAAAGAACTTCAAGTTGTGGGAAACCACTTTTTCTACTCGGATCTACTACTGTGATCTGTAGGGCCTTTCCCATTTCTCCTGTTTGGTCAATACCTGCCGCATAAAGAAATGTTTGTTCTCCTTTAGTTTCCATCCAGGAAACTACTCCCCAGTCTTCTTTTAATAACGCCACATCGACGCGGCCAATTAGCCCAGTAGATTCAATGACCACAGGTATCCCAAAGGATGCACCTGCATCTGTAGAAAAGGCAAATTTGACTTGTTGAATTCCTTTTGGAGCAGTAAACCAACCTAGAAGTAGATTAGCCCCTTTGGCTACTACTTTAGGTCCATTTACTGGACATCCGCTGATCTCCCATCCATCGGGGTGGATAATAGCTGGTTCGGTCCATTTGCCGTTCACAAGCCGTGTAATGGCGATGTCTCGAATCTCCCGATCAGATCGGTTTCTGTAAACTACCACAGGACCCAAATCGGTGATGGCACTACTTGTTTGACAGCAATCACAAGTTTTTGCATCTAAAAGTTCATCCCACAAAACCTTTCCATTCAAATCTACTTCGGCAGCTCTAATACTCATTGGTCCTCCTGCATGTGCAGCATGTTCGTGTCCTCCTCCACCTGTCTCCCGACCATCGAGCCAGGATGTAAAAAAGCTTTTGGCGGTGTAGGGCACCATAGAGACAAATCCATGTTCGGTCAGTGTATTATCCTGATGCAAGGGAAGATCCAAACTCCATTGACTCGCACCTTTGGGAAGTACTTGGAGCTTGACATCGTAGGAAAAAGTTTCTGGGGAAGATTTTTGAAGAATATGACTGAGTAAAACACCTTGATTTTCAACAAGTGACGGAAAGTCCGCCCAGTTAACAAACCAATTGGGTCCTTGATTGATTAGTTGAGGAGTCGCCCATTGGTTTTCGGAATTCAAACTTGAATAATACAACTCCGAAGTGGTGTCATTCCCCATCGTTAGCCAAGAAATATATAGATTGGAATCACTAGCAAACAAACTGGGCATAGCTGCATTTTCCAACTTTGGAAAAGGAATAGTTTCCAATTCAATTAATTTGGGTTCTGCTTGTTTGCAAGACCAAACCCAGAAAAAGAGAAGAAAAATTGAAGTTGAAATTTTCGTCATGGCTTGATTTGAATAAGTTCCTCTATACTTTTAATATTTTTCCATTCCATTAATCCCACATGTCGGAAGATCTCTTTTCCTTCCGTATCGAGCACTACTGTAGTAGGTAATGCATAAACTTCAAAATCTGCCAACGACCCTTTTACAAATCGGCTTAGATTTAATCCAGTTTGATATCGGCTTTCAAAGGATTGTATTTGTCCCAATTCTTCTTCAGAAGCTAATATAAATTGGGTAGTAGCTTGTTGAAAATTAGGAAGTGCTACCTTTAATTCTGGGAATTCTGCAAGACAGGGTTTGCACCAAGTAGCCCAAAAATGAAGTACCGTCCATTTTTTAATTTCCGGTTGAAGGCCAAACTCTTCTCCATTTGCTGACTGAAATCGTACTGAGGCTCGGTTAGATGAAAGTTCTTCCGAAGTAACTTTACTTTCGGTAGGTTTTTTGGATTGACAACTTCCCAAAAAAAGGAAAGATACAAGGAGGAGCCCAAGTATAGCTCGGAGGGGATTGGACAATAGAGGTGATTTCATGAGGAAGTGTACTAGACCAGCAAGTAAATTTAAACTTTAAACCCAGGAAACGAGTAAAATTGAAAAAAATCAGTCAGAACCTGGCCTAAAATTGGACCGATTTCTTTTGATTTCCGACTTTACTTTTTTATCCTTCAAGCGTTCTTCAATGGAGCCCTTTTTTGGGCGAGTGGCCTTACGAACCTTCTTTTCAAAGAAGGAACTGCGGAGCAAGTCGTAAAACTTTCGGATGACCAACTCCTTATTCTGTAGTTGTGAGCGGGTTTCCTGACAGGTCAATTGCAAAAATCCGGCAGTGTCGATTTTGGTTGGATTTTTTTGAATAAAAGTCAATTTCTCCTCCTCAGTCAATACTTGTGAGGTATGTACGGCAAATTTAAGCTGCACTTTCGTTTCTACTTTATTGACATGCTGCCCTCCAGCACCACCAGATCTGGAGGTAAGAAAGTCCAATTCAGGCAAAAAATCACCTCGTTTGATTCGAGATTGTAAGGAATTCATTGACATCAGAAAAAGCAGCTTATAAATTTAGAAACAATGCAAATTTTTGATTTGTTCGAATCAGGGAAGCATTCCGTACCTTTGTAGTGCATTGACTCAATTGAGTCAATCTCCTAGTGTCCCCTAATGGACCTTTACTCCATTAACCACTACCTTATGAAAACAAAACCTCGAGTTGTCGTCGGTCTATCGGGCGGCGTAGATAGCAGCGTCGCTGCCAAACTTTTAATTGACCAAGGCTACGAAGTCATCGGCATGTTTATGAAAAACTGGCACGATGAATCCGTTACCATTTCAAACGAATGCCCATGGCTCGAGGATTCGACTGACGCCATGTTGGTTGCCGAAACACTAAATATTCCCTTTCAAGCGATTGACCTTAGCGCCGAATACCAGACGCGAATCGTGGATTATATGTTTGCTGAGTACAGTGCCGGCCGTACGCCCAACCCGGACATTCTCTGCAACCGCGAAATCAAGTTTGATATCTTCCTCAAAGCAGCAACCCAACTCAAAGCAGACTTTGTAGCCACAGGACACTATTGCCAAAAAGACGAAATTAAGGTAAACGGACAACCGATTTACCAACTATTAGCCGGTGCAGATGCCAACAAAGACCAAAGCTATTTTCTCTGTCAACTATCCCAAGAGCAATTAGCGAAGGCGCTATTCCCTATCGGAAATCTTCAAAAATCAGAAGTTCGGGAAATCGCCAAGCATGCAGGACTAATCACCGCCGAAAAGAAAGACTCGCAAGGTCTCTGTTTTATCGGGAAAGTGCGCCTACCTGATTTCTTGCAGCAGCAACTGAAACCCAAAACAGGAAAAATAATTCAAATCCCTGAGGAATTACCCGATTACCAAACTAGACTCGTTCCTTCAGGAATTCTTCCTCAAGATTGGACGCAGGAGCAATTGGAAGCCGTATGTACCCCAATTACTTACACTCCTACCCAAGGAAAGGTCCTAGGTGAGCACCGAGGAGCACATTACTTTACGGTAGGTCAGCGCAAAGGGCTACAGGTAGGTGGTACTGGCAAACCCCTGTTTGTGATTGCTACCGATACGTTAGAAAACGTTATTTACACCGGTTTGGGAGAAATACATCCTGGTTTAAACCGATTTGGACTATTTGTACCCCAAGATCAAGCACATTGGATTCGGGAGGATCTAAGACTGCTGCCTGGA
>JALRIY010000148.1 GCA_023255285.1 Algoriphagus sp. | reverse complement strand
ATAGAATTGCATTACATTGGATTTATCCAAGTCCAAAACTTCTGTTTTTTGTGTTTTTGGATAGTGGATGCTCGCGTTTTTTACATCGTAAATCTTCTCCACAACAGATCCATTCATTTCTATAGGTGGATTAGATCGGTATTGATTCATTAACTGTTGAATCTGTTCAGCACCATCTTTTCCTTTTTTAGTGATGGAAATTAGCGTTTCTTTATAAAATCCAAATTGTTGGTAAACTTCAGCCAAGACCTCGAACACATTTTTTCCCTGAGTTTTGTAATAAGCAACTGCTTCAGCCACAAGTGCGCAGGCGCTTACTCCATCTTTGTCACGAACAAAGTCACCCACCAAGAATCCAAATGATTCTTCTCCACCTGCAAGGAAGGTTTCCTTACCTTCCTTTTGTAGAATGACTGAGGCAATATTTTTAAAGCCTGTGAGTACATTGTAACAAGGCACTCCAAATCCTTCAGCTATTTTATTAATCAGTTCGGTAGTAACGATGGTATTTACGATAAAATCGTTGGCCGTCAATAGCCCCAATTCCTTTTTCCGCGAAAGGAGGTAGTAAACTAGGAGGGTACCTGTTTGATTTCCATTGAGCAATTCGTACTCCCCCTGTTCGTTGGGTACTACTGCGGCATATCTATCCCCATCTGGGTCACAGGCTAGTACCAAGGCCGCCCCTACTTTTTTTCCCAAGGCGATGGCTAGGGTAAGTGCTTCAGGCTCTTCTGGATTGGGATAGATTACCGTAGGAAAGTTGCCATCTGGCTCTGCTTGTTCTTGTACCATTTGGATAGTTTCAAATCCAAACGCTTTAAGTGCTGCAGGAACCATCTTTCCTGAGGCACCATGAATAGGCGAAAATACAATTGGCATGGTTTTTTGCGCCTGAATTGCCTCCTTGGATAGGCTCAATTCTTTCACCTTTGCTAGGTAAATCGCATCAAAATCTTCCTCAATGTAATGAAGAAGTTGATCCTGCTTGTTCCAGTTGACCTGCTCAAAAGAAGTGATTTTTTGAACCTCTTTGATGATGTTTGTATCGTGTGGGGCAACTACTTGTGCGCCATCCTCCCAATATGCCTTGTAGCCATTGTACTCCTTTGGATTATGCGATGCGGTGATCATAACACCAGATTTACATCCAAAGTGCCGCACAGCAAAGGAAAGCATGGGGGTAGGACGCATTTCTCTAAAATACATTACTTCTATCCCATTTGCTGTAAATACATCTGCCGTAGTTTTTGCAAAAAGGGTATTGTTGATTCTACTATCGTGGGTAATTGCTACTTTGATTTTTTCTCCAGGAAAGCAGCCTATTAAATAATTTGCCAATCCTTGGGTGGCCATAGCTACCGTATAGACATTCATTCGGTTGGTACCTACTCCCATCAGTCCACGCAATCCACCCGTACCGAATTCTAGATCTTGGTAAAATGAATCTATCAATTCAGTGGGATTGTTCGCAATTAAATTTCGGATTTTATCCTTGCTTTCCTCATCAATTGAACTGTTTAACCAGTTTGTAGCCTTGTTTAAAATTGAAGAATCAATCGTGCTCATGGTTTTTAAAAAAAAGATTTAGTAAGACAAGTTAGGGAAAATGTCCCGACTTGCCATGATCCAGAGACGCTTTCCAGTAGGATTTAGGTGTTCGCAATTACTATTGTGCTTTAGCAAACCCTGCTTAGTTTCAAATCAGCATTTATTTTTTTACTTAGAAGCTGGATCAATTAGGTTAATGCGATTATTCTTGAGAATTTTCATTGGTCCATAAGCTTATCCAGGCCATTAGCAAAAAAGAAATCGCCCAGGTTCCGTAAGCCGGATGAAAGCAACAAAGGAAAATCAGCAAATAGTACAGCGGCGCAAGTACTGCTCCAATTAAAAACTTCCATGTTCCCGTAAACACTTCATCTTCTATTTTTGGTGCAATACCATATAGCCAAATCCAATACAAAGGGAGGTGAAAAATTTTCATCAATTTATTACCAAGAGTCCCTACAGGCTTTACTTTGCTTTGGACAGGGTTGCCTGCCAGAAAGTGGTCAACCTCCTGCTTACTGCTGACATCCACTTGATTTACAAGTAATTTGGATAAAGTTTCTGGATAGTTTTCATTGGGAAGATCAACTACCAAGGACTTTAATGCCTTTTCTACCTCCCTAGTCAGTTTGAGTGCCTGCGTTGGATCTGGGTTCACGGGAATCCCTTTTCCGATAGTAATCCGTGCTAGTCCTGCAGATTTTTTGTGTGCGCTGTATTGAATTCCAACGGGTAAAATAGAGAGTTGAATTTCTGGAGAGTGCGCAAGTGCTCCGTAGGCCATACGGGTAAATCCTTTGCTAAGTGGTCTAATATTACGAACTAGACTATGGTTGCCTTCGGCAAAAATTAGTACCGAGCCGTTACTTCTTAAAACTTCTTCCGTTTTTTGAAAGGTCTTTTGGTTTTTAGGAATCGTAGAAAATCCATCACATACCCGGTAAACCGGCAACATTTGAATTAGATTCAAAAAATAAGTGATCACCGGATTCAAAAACACAGCAGCTCTGGTAAGAAAGTACGGTCGGATTGGTAATTGTGTCCCAATTAATAATGGGTCCAATAAGGCGTTTTGATGGTTTGCTACTAAAATTAAGGGTTGGTTTTTGGGAACATTTTCAAGTCCTTCCACCAGGATTCGTTTGTAATAAACGTTCAAGGCTATTTTAATTAAGAACCGAAGGAAGGAGTAAAGCAAAATTCTCATACGTATTTTTTCCAAAGACTAGCAATGGTTATTCCAGAGATGAGATGCCAAATTCCCCACCATGCTGTAATTAATGCCATTCCCCCCAGACCGGCAAAGAAACTAAAGATTAGCACTAACCCGAGTCCTGAATTTTGGATACCTGTTTCGATGGTAATGCTCTTCACATCTTTTGGAGGCAATCCCGCTAGTTTGGCTGTGATGAATCCACTACTCAAAGCCACCGCATTGTGTGTCAATACCCAAAGGAAGATGGCGCCGATATAGGTCTTAAAATAGTCGTAGTTTCCTAAAAGAGCGAGAAAAACTAAAGCAGCAAAAATCACCAGACTGAGTGGTTTGATTGTTAGCGCTAGTTTCTTGGCTAATTCAGGAAACTTGGAAGTTGTCGCTATCCCAAGTACTAAGGGAATGCCTAAGATGAGTCCAATGGTCATGAATACCTCTACCGCGTCAAGTCTAACTTCTTGCAGGAGTAGCGCTGTAGGTTCATAAGTACTTGCCCAAAAGGAAAAGTTAAATGGGGTCAAGAAAATGGCTGTAACACTGGATACAGCGGTTAAACTAACGGAGAGTGCAACATTTCCTTTGGCTAAGTTGGTTAAGAAATTGGAAACATTTCCTCCAGGGCAGGTGGCTACCAGAAACATTCCAAGGGCAATACTAGGTGGGGGATTACTCACAGTAATCAAGGTATAGGTGAGTAAAGGGAGAACGATAAACTGTGAAAATATTCCAATAAGGAAACCCTTCGGATTTTGGATTAGGTATTTAAAATCTACCCATTTTAATTCCAAGGCTACCCCATACATGATGATTGCAAGTGCAATATTAAGCCCTAGGAGTTTATCTGGAGAAAAATTGAGTTGAACAGAATCTAGTGCATTGGATGTAGCCATTGCCCTAAAATCAAGCTATTATAGGAAAATTCAAAATAGTTAATTGGAATGGACTTTTTTGTTCACCGAATTAGGTAATTTATTGTTCTAACTATCCGCTCGGTTCCCAATAATCAAAAAAATGAGGTTTGATGTTTAGGTAGCTAAGCTGTGGTCCATGGACAGTCGTTTTATCGACGATTTCCACTAATACTACTAGGTTTTGAGTTGCTGTTTTTCTTGCCGATATAATACAAATTAATTCTCTTCTACTTTTCCAATTCCGCTCACTTCCTTTCGTACTAGGTTGGGGTTACCGGTGTAGCTTACTTTTCCAATTCCATCAACTGTTAGGGAAAGGTTGCCTTCGCAATGAAGGGCTACTTTCCCAATCCCAGAACTCTTAATCTCCATGTCTTGGACAATTAGTTGTGAGGCGTCTAATTTTCCAATCCCATCGTTTGTAAAAAATACTTTTGCGGCACTACCTCTCAATTCGATATTACCTACCATATCAAAATCCGCATGAAGTAAATCTGCCTCAAGGTCTAGCACTAAATTCCCAACGCCATTTCCTAGAAGTTTTAGCTCTTTCACTCGAAATGTATGGTTAGTTTTTACATTACCTACGCCTTCGTAATTTAACTCAGTAAGTTCTTTCAGGTAGAGTGTTATGCGTAGCTCATCGTCATTAAATAGGTTAAAATCTATTCCTTCCTCCATTTCAAGGGTTAACAATTCTCCTTGTTGGTCAATAATTAATTTATCTAATAAGGCTTGATCTCCCTCAACTTCGATTGATTCTCGATCAGATTGTATCAAGGTTAGGTTAAATACTCCATCTAAATGAAGTCGCCTTACACCAGTGATATTTTTTTGATCTTGTACAAAATTCCCTGTTCGGTAGCTATTTCGTTCTGTGCATGAAAATGTAAGTGCAAAAAGAAAAACCGAAAGAAGTTTAACTGGATTGTTCATAGTTCAGATGGATTTGTAAAATTGGATTCAATAATTGGACCAAAATAAAACTCCCATTTACAGCAAGTTAGCGAGTAATTGGAAAGATAAATTGTTCGTAGGCGAACGATTTCCATCCTTCATGTTCACTTTTGAAAAGAATTTTAAGGAAACAAATTGTGTGTTTTCTATTAAAACTCCCAGCGCGTAAATAGTCCGTAATTATCCCGAGCGGTTTTATTAGGTCCATAAGCATCAAAATTTGCCCCTAAACCGAATCCCAAGGGTCCTTTTTTCAGGCCAGCACGCAGGTAGAGAAAGCTTCTGTTATGAAATCCCTGCGCCATACCCTGGTTGTAGGTGAGTTGCAGTCGACTGTAAAGAGACCATTTCTCCGTCAGAACAGGTTTGTACTCGTAGAGCCCAAAAAACTTTAGATTCTGATCATTACTCAATTGGTAGGAAAGTACACTGATCGCTAGAATTTCCTTGGTGGCTTTGCTGTGCGTAAGCCCAAGGGTTGTTCCAAAGCCAGCACTTGAATTGGCTTCAGCACCTGCTGCCAACGAAAGGCCAGAGTTCCCTAAAGCATAGTTTACTTGAAAGGGAATCACTATCGAATCCCCTAATTTTTTTTTTGTCCCGTAATTTTCAGAGAATACTGCAATTGCCAAAACACTAAACTTGCTTTGGGGTGTAAAATTCCGTTTAAACACCAATTGGAAATCAAGTCGTTCGTGGCCAACCATAAATTCAATCGGAGTAGGAGGAACTGGAGCTTGAGCTTGGACAATTGTGGCGCTAGTAAAGAAAGCGATTAGAAAAAAAGCTCCCAAAGAGCAGGACAAAAACGTACTATTCATGGTTTTGAATTTAGGGGGCGAAACAACCTATTTTCACTTTACCTTTGACTAAATTTTAAAAGGAAGGTTTAGGCTTTAGGTTCTGAATAATACTTTTTTGATACGTTTTTTTAGAGAAAAACTTTAAAACAAGAAGATAACTTAGCAAACTAGATAAAACTCCAAGGGCTGCTCCAGCCCAGACATCAATCAAAAAGTGTTGCATCAAATAAACTCTACTCATTCCAACTAAAAAGGCAATTCCCATCAATAGCCTATGCATCTTCATTTTTTTTGGGAGTACTAAATATAAAAATGAGGCAAGCATA
>JALRIY010000147.1 GCA_023255285.1 Algoriphagus sp. | reverse complement strand
GAACAGGTGCTCTATATAGATGAGAATACCGGGGCCAATGAAATCGTCATTTCACCCAGCAATCCTCAAGTCATGTATGCCTCTCTTTGGGAGATGAACCCAGGTATCTCTGGCTCAAATAGTGGCGTCTACAGGAGTGTAGATGGGGGTAGCACTTGGATTAAAAGTACGCAAGGCTTGCCTGCAGGCCCCAAAGTGGGCAGGATTGGCTTGACTGTATCCGCTACGAATCCAAACAAAGCCTATGCCTTGGTAGACAATCTAAATTACCCACAAGGGCAGTCGGCGGAACTCTACAAAACGCTAGATGGAGGATTAAGTTGGGCCAAAACTCATTCAGGTTCCTTCCCCTTATTTACTACCATCGGATGGTACTTCACGGATGTGTATGTCAATCCTAAAAATGATGAAGAGGTATTTGGTTTGGGCATCCGCCTGGCGCATAGTATAGATGGAGGCAAAACCTTTAAGTTTATCGGTGGGGAAGTAACTCGCATCAACCCGAGCTTGGCGCAGGGACTTCATCTAGACCAAACGGAATTATGGATCAACCCCAACAATCCCAATCATCTGGCATTGGGTAATGATGGAGGATTTTATGTGAGCTATGATAAGGGCTTAACCTGGATGCATTACAATTCCATACCAACGGGTGAGTTTTACGACATCAGCATTGACCAAGCAGACTATACGATTTATGGGGGTACGCAGGATGATGCGACGGTATCAGGACCAGCCAAAGAGTTAAATACCCGCTTTCCAGATCCTTGGAAGTATGTGTGGATTGATGCCTGGGATGGGGGCGATGGTTGTGTCACAGCCATTGATCCCGTGGATAAGCACATTATCTACTATAGTCGACAGCATGGCGATGCCATGCGGTTGGACAAATCAAAAGACGTAGCAGTATCCATCAAGCCTACGCTTTCTAAAGAGATCATGGATACGCTGGTGTTCAATTACATGACCCCTTATTTTTTATCAAAATACGATCACAAAACCCTGTATCAAGGAGGAAATTACTTGATGAAAAGTTCGGATCAGGGGGATACTTGGCGGGCAATCAGTCCCAACTTGGCCCTTTCTTCGATGGCCAAAAAGAAATCTGTGGCTGCAGGAACGGTCGTAGAATCTCCCCTCGCCAAGGGGCTGCTGTATCTGGGGACCGATCATGGGGCTTTTTGGGTTTCGAAAAACGATGGGGACTCTTGGGAGGAGCATTCTACTGGCATTGCCTCGAATTATATCCGAAGTATTTCGCCTTCCAATCATCAAATCGAACGGGTGTACATGGCCATGACGGGCATCAATTACGATGATCTGCATGCCTATGTCTATGTTTCGGAGGATTATGGAAAAAATTGGAAAAGCATTGCTACAGGCCTTCCCAATGAGCCAGTGAATGTGATTAAGGAAGATCCTACGAATGAAAACATACTGTATGTAGGTACGATGCGAGGGGTATTTGTTTCCCTCGATCGAGGAGCGAGTTGGGAATACCTGGGGGTAAATATGCCGGCGGCGGCTGTGGCCGATCTCGAGATTCACGAGGGGTCTCAGGATTTAGTTGTGGCTACCCATGGGAGGGGGATTTACAAAACCAATCTCAAGCCCATCCAGCAACTTGCTGCCCAAAAATTTCCTATTGATCAAGATTATTTAGCCGAAATTGAGCAAGTAAGTAGGCCATGGTTCAATTCTTCGCATGGCAATCCAGATTACCGCACCGTTGACAAAGCGACCTTTACCTTCTGGTTGGAAGAGGCGAAGGAGGTAACCCTTTCTATTCGGGATAGTACATTTAAAGAAGTCTGGATAACGGTAATTGATGGATCGAAAGGGTTCAACCAATTCCGCTGGGATTTGATTGTAACCAAGCAGGAGAGTGATTCCCCATATTTTGTACACTACGACAAATTTATTGATTCCGGCACCTACACACTCGAACTATCCACTGCGAATGGAAGCATGAATCAAAAATTTAAGGTGGTGGATGCGATCTCTCCCTACATTGAGAACTAGGTTTCCTTCTTTTTGAATGCTGCCACTAGCATGGTGGCTGAGGTATACAAAATGACTCCAAGCACGACCCATTGCAGGGTTTGCAAGGATAGAGATTTGACTATAAAGGCAGCAATTAATACGGCTATGGAACCAGGAATTGCCATGGCTAGAGCGGCCTTTCTGTTGTAGGAACCTGTCTTTATAAACTTTATCGAAGCCGGAGGCATCAAAAAAGCACAAGAGCCCATCATGATGGGAAAAGCTACTTGTGGAGACATTCCCAAGGCAAAGATCAAGGCCATGCAAGGGGCGTACAACCCTACTCCTGCTGTCATGATAGCGCCCAAAAAGAAATTGACTACCACGGCAAAGGCTAGTTTGTAACCCGTCAAGCCGATTGCATCACCACCCCCTTGAATCCAGTCTAGCATCCGTGCCAGCATAAAGCCAGCGGTGATCACCAAAGCAATACCCATCGTAAGCCTGATTTTCCGTTCCGAGAGTCGAGACACAATACCCGCGCCAATCACCGCGCCGATAGCTGCAGATACCAGCATGGAAATCAAGGTGAGCGGATCTACTTCGATGATGGTGATAAAAATAAATGCCTGCAGTAGGACCGGGGTGGTATTCGCCACATTCATTGTCCCAGGGATCAACTTATCTTCCGTTTGCCGGGTAAATTTCAATAAGGCTGTTTGAGGAGCAAAGGCCCCAATGCCCAGCACATCAAAAAAATTAACCGCAAAGCCAATCAATGAAGTCTTGAGCCAACTTGAATCTTCAAATTTGGT
This sequence comes from Algoriphagus sp., assembly GCA_023255285.1. GTDB lineage: Bacteria > Bacteroidota > Bacteroidia > Cytophagales > Cyclobacteriaceae > Algoriphagus. The sequence goes on along the minus strand of JALRIY010000147.1, from coordinate 3,003 downwards.
GCGGTTCGCCAACAGATCTTTGATCAACACAAGGCTGAACCAACCAGCCAAGACAATCAAAGAAATCCAAATAAAAATCAGCATAGAAGAATTAGGAGCTAGAATCTTTTGAACTTGTAGTATAAATAAAACTGAATATCCACTTTTTCACCAGTAACAGAATAAAAAAGGTTTGAAGTTCATTTAGGTGAGCTGTGGTCTATGGACAGTTGTCTGTAGAGATTGTCCGCAGAGTAATTCAAACATATGTTAAGCCCTTGGCATAATTGCAGATATTCACAAATAAATTAACAAACCTTAAAAAAGGTCTTAGCGGCTTCTTGTTCCCGTTGATTCAACATCGCCTCAATCTTCTTCGCAGTTTTGGTGATTGCCAATCCCCCCAGCCCAGTACAGCGCAGCGTATTGGGGATGGCATCTCCAACCTTTTTCATCGTCTCCACCACTTCATCCAGAGGAATCAAATGGTTGAAATCCGACAAGGCCATATTGGCGCAGGAAATGGCATTGGTGGCGGCCATCACATTTCGATTCAGACAAGGTGCTTCCACGCGGTCGGCTATCATGTCGCAAATCATTCCAAGGGAAGACTGCAAGGCCATGGAAGCTGCTCCAAGGGATTGCTCCAATGTTCCTTTTTTCAATTCCACAATACCGGCTGCGGCCATGCCAGACCCAGAGCCGCATTCAGCCATACAGCCCCCTACTTCTGCGGCAAAGGTGGCATGCGCAGCGATAAATACTCCAATGATACCTGCTGCTAGCATTGCTTTGACTGTTTCATCTTCGGGCAAGGAAAGGCCTCTGCTGATCCCGATGAGAGCGCCAGGGAGGGCTCCACAGGAGCCAGCAGTTGGGGCTGCTACCACCACGCCCATTGAGCTTTTGACCTCCATCATGGCAGAGGTGTAAAGGATCACTTGGTTGAGAATATCGCCTTCCACCAGCTTCTTATCTTCTAGCTGCTTTTGAAATCCAAGGCATTGCGGGCCTAAAATTCGGTCAGCATACTTCGTTCCCTTCAATCCAAGATCGATGGAGTTTTGCATGATCTGCACTATGCTCCGCATCTTTTCAAAAACCTCTTCTCTCGAAATATTCCCGCGCATGCTTTCGTAGTCCACGGCGAGCTCCCAGAGGGCGTGGTTTTTGTCCTGGTTAAATTCCAACATTCCCTCGCAGGTAATGAAGGGCACTTCAAGGCCTTTTCGAGACATAACTGGGAGGACCGGCTTGATTTTTTTAATGAACAGTACCTCCTCCATTTGGAGAAGTTCTGCGCAGATTTCTTTATTCAAAAAGGCATTGGCCTTGATTTCGATAAAGGTCGATTTGCCCTGGCGAACCGCGACTTCATCGCAGGGCATGGACTTTTCAATAAATTCTGGGAGGGTGCTTGCTGTCTTTACGTAGACTAGCGTCTGGTAAAAATCCCCCGCCATCGAGACCTCTGCACCATCGATTTCAATAAGTTCAATCATGCCCCCACCGGTAGAAATGGCGGTTACCTCACGGGACTCTTTTTTATTTGTGAGGGTGAGCTTGTAGGTATTTGGGTGGGTGGCACCTATCGGATGGATATCGATTTTAATTTGGATACCGGCTTCCTCAATGGCTCGCAGGTAATCGGGAAGGCGCTCTTCGTAGGCTTCCCATCCCAAAAATCCTCCAAACAAGCCCATGTCTGAGCCTTGCCCCTTGTGCGTAGTGGCAAGCGAGCCGTTGGGGTCAAACTCCACATACACCTTCTGAATTTCCCCGTCCATCAAGTCGCGGCACATCCGTCCAATTCGAATAGATGCAGCACAATGCGAGCTCGAGGGGCCTCGCATGACTGGGCCAATCACATCATTGAAGATACTTGGGTAGGTTCTCATTTATGTTGAAATTTAAATTCGCTGTAGGGATAATGAAATATAGGATTTTGTTCTGCTTGTTGCAACGATAAGGGTGGCTTCCAGGGAAATACATCCTAGTCAATAGGCATTCCTTATGGGGTATATCCTGAGTGTCTTTGTAAGAAATAGCATCAATTTTAGTAATTTAGCTTAGTGATTCCTCAACTTTCCACTACCTGTCTTAATTGTGAAACTCCATTAAATGGCTCGTATTGTCATTCTTGTGGACAAAAAAATATCCCGAAAAAGTTGGGGATAGTACAGCTTGTCCTTCTTTTTTTCGGAGAGTTTTTTAACTATGACGGCCGTTTTTTTCGTTCCATCCGATTACTAACTACCCAACCTGCTGGTCTTTCTTTGGCCTATCGGGATGGAAAGCGAAGCAGTTATGTTAATCCCATTCGATTTTACTTGTTTACCTCGGCCATTTATTTTTTAGTTGTGACCTTTTGGCTGGAATCACCAAAAGAGATTCCCTATCAAAAAAATTCGGAATTGGAGATCAACAGTTCTAGTGTAGCGTCAAAAACCCCAAATAAGGGGAGTTCTGGGTCGATAGAGACAGCGTTTGCTACGTATGGGGACTATGTCGCACATCAAGAAAAACTTCCAAGTCAAGAGCGCACCTCAGACTGGGACCGCGTATTTATTCGAAAATTTTATGAGGTCAAAGCTACCTATGGGGATGGAAGAGCCTTTGCATTGGCACTCGGAAAGGAAGTAATAAATAAACTGCCCCAACTCCTACTTATCTTATTGCCATGTCTGGCCTTAATTTCCAAATGGGTGTTTTACAGAAAAAAGGACTACTGGTATTTTGATCATCTGGTTTTTATTTTGCACAGTGCAACCTGCTTATTTTTTATTTTGTTTCTTCAATTCGGCGTGAAGTTGATGGCCAATTCTTTGGGATTGGGACTGATTGAAGTACTCGTCCCATTTTTAGGGGTACTGTGGCTTGGGTATTATTTGCTTAGTTTCAAGAATTTCTACGGTAAGGGTTGGGGGGCTACACTTTTGTTTTTTGTTTGGAATAGCTTTTGGCATGGAATCCTTCTCCTCATCGTGTTGACCCTGTTGCTTCTTCTCTCATTTTTCACCTTGT
>JALRIY010000146.1 GCA_023255285.1 Algoriphagus sp. | reverse complement strand
AAGCAGAAAGTTGTTGAGTTCAGAGACTTCGAAGGTCATGTTGAGCTCGGAAAGACAGTAAGTGCTTCAGAGCTATTCGAGGAAGGTGACTTCGTGGATGCTGTTGGTACTTCAAAAGGTAAAGGATTCCAAGGTGTGGTAAAGCGTCATGGTTTTGCGGGTGTGGGTGGACAAACTCACGGTCAGCATAACAGAGCAAGACACCCTGGTTCAATTGGTGCTTGTTCTTGGCCTTCTCGTGTATTTAAAGGTATGCGAATGGCGGGTAGAACAGGTGGCGATCGTGTGACGGTGACCAACCTACGTGTGTTGAAAGTGTATGCTGAGCAGAACCTTATTTTGGTTTCTGGTTCCGTACCTGGTCCAAAAAATTCATTTGTTATTCTGGAGAAGTAAGCCATGGAATTAGCAGTAATCAATCACAAAGGACAAGAGACAGGTAGAAAGGTGAGCCTTTCTGACGAGATTTTTGGCATTGAGCCAAATGATAACGCCATTTACCTGGATGTGAAGCAATACCTGGCCAACCAGAGACAGGGAACTCACAAATCAAAAGAAAGAAATGAAGTAGCGGGTTCGACTAAAAAGATCAAGAAGCAAAAAGGTACCGGTGGTGCTCGTGCTGGATCTTTGAAGGCTCCAAACTTCCGTGGTGGGGGTAGAGTATTTGGTCCAAGACCAAGAGACTACTCCTTCAAACTAAATAAAAAAGTGAAGCAACTGGCGCGTAAATCTGCGCTAGCTTATAAGGTAAAGGAAAATAGTTTGATGGTATTGGAGGATGTTTCTTTTGATGCACCTAAGACCAAAAGTTATCTTGCTTTGTTAAGCGGCCTTTCTTTGTCTGATAAGAAGACTTTATTGGTGCTTTCTGAAGACAACAAGAACGTGTTTTTGTCAAGCAGAAACTTGCCCAAGGCTAAAGTTGTGACCGTTGACGATGTAAATACTTACCAACTCTTGCATGCGGACCAATTGGTACTGTGCGAAGGATCTGTAAGTAAGTTAGAAACCATTTTAGCGAAATAAGACAATGGAAATTCTGAAACAGCCTTTGATCACAGAGAAAGTATCTGCAGGTAACGAAAAAGGAGTTTACGGCTTTATCGTCGAGAAAACTGCCGACAAGCTTCAGATTAAATCTTCTGTGGAGAAAAAGTATGGGGTACATGTAGTATCCGTTCGTACTATGCGGTATGCTGCGAAGCATAAGACCAGATACACCAATAATAAAGTAGTGTCAGGATTCACCAATGCTTTTAAGAAAGCAATTGTGCAAGTAGCAGATGGTGAGGTAATTGATTTTTACGGAGAACTTTAATTGAATCAATAAAATGGCAGTTAAAAAATTAAAACCTGTAACTCCAGGAACCCGATTTAGAGTAGCTCCAGCATTTGACGAGATTACAGCGTCTAAGCCGGAGAAATCTCTTCTCGCTCCTGTAAAGAAGACAGGTGGTAGAAATAATGAAGGCAAGATGACCGCTCGCTACATTGGTGGTGGTCACAAGCGTAGACTACGTATTGTAGATTTTAAGCGCACTAAGTTTGGAGTACCTGCTACTGTGAAGAGCATAGAGTACGATCCAAACCGTACAGCCCGTATTGCCCTACTGTATTATGCAGACGGTGCTAAAGCCTACATTATCGCTCCGGAAGGTTTGCAAGTGGGACAAACAGTGATTTCCGGTGAGAAGGTTGCTCCAGAAGTGGGCAACGCCATGCACATGGTCAATATCCCAATGGGTACAATTGTACACAATGTAGAATTGAAGCCGGGTAAAGGAGGCGCATTGGCTAGAAGTGCTGGAGGATATGCTCAGATCGTGGCTAGAGATGCTAGGTACGTGACGGTAAAGCTTCCTTCAGGAGAAATGAGATTGATTCTTGGTGTATGTATGGCTACAGTGGGAACTGTAGGCAATGCGGATCACATGAACGTTGTGTTGGGCAAAGCTGGTCGCAAGCGCTGGTTAGGAGTGAGACCTCGGACAAGAGGTGTTGCGATGAACCCAGTGGATCACCCAATGGGTGGTGGTGAAGGCCGTTCTTCTGGTGGTCACCCAAGATCCCGTAAAGGACTTCTTTCAAAAGGAAAGAAAACCAGATCTCCCAAGAAGTATTCAAACAAGTTCATCATCACCAAAAGATCTAAGTAATTATGGCACGTTCATTAAAAAAAGGTCCTTATATCGAACACCATTTGGTGAAGAAAGTAGATGTTATGAACGAGTCTGGCAAAAAATCTGTCATCAAGACTTGGTCAAGAAAATCTATGATTTCCCCAGACTTCGTAGGTCATACTTTCGCTGTGCATAACGGGAATAAGTTTATCCCTGTGTTTGTTACCGATAATATGGTAGGTCACAAATTGGGTGAATTTGCACCTACGCGTAACTTCCGTGGCCACATTGCTAAAAAAGATAAAGGAAAGAGATAATCATGGAAGCACTAGCAAGATTGAAAAATGTTCCTACCTCCCCTCGTAAAATGCGCTTAGTTGCGGATTTAGTAAGAGGCAAGCGAGTAGGTGTGGCACTGAGTATTTTGAAATTCACGCCCAACCATGCTGCAATCCGTTTGGAGAAGTTAGTTCTCTCTGCGGTAGCTAATTGGCAAGCAAAAAATCCTGAAGTAAAATTGGAAGAGGCAGACCTTTTCGTGAAGACCATCATGGTTGACGAAGGGCGCTCTTTAAAGAGACTTCGGACTGCTCCTCAGGGACGTGGGCATAGAATTCGCAAAAGATCCAATCATGTAACCCTCGTTATTGATTCATTCAGTACAGAGGAAGTTACCGCTGATGTAGTAGTAACTAACGAAAAGGCAAATTAAGAAAGACTATGGGACAAAAAATTAACCCAATAGGATTTAGACTTGGTGTAGTCAAAGGCTGGGATTCCAACTGGTATGGTGGGAAAGACTTTGCTGAGAAGTTGCACGAAGATCAACAAATCCGAAAGTATGTTCTTGCCAGAATACCTAAGGGTGGTATTTCTAAAGTGATTATTGAGCGTACGCTCAAAAGAATCACTTTGACGATTCATACTGCTCGCCCAGGTGTTGTAATTGGTAAGGGTGGTGCCGAAGTAGATAAGCTTAAGGAGGAACTAAAGAAGATCACCAACAAGGATATACAAATCAATATCTTTGAAATTAAGCGACCAGAAATGGATGCTAAATTGGTAGGTGAGTCTATTGCACAGCAACTTCAAGCTAGAATATCTTTCCGTCGTGCGATGAAGCAGGCGATTGCAGCTACGATGAGAGTAGGTGCTGAAGGAATTAAAGTTAAGCTTTCTGGCCGATTGGGCGGAGCCGAAATGGCACGTTCTGAAATGTACAAAGAGGGAAGAATTCCTCTTCACACGCTTAGAGCGGACATCGATTATGCTTTATCTGAAGCACTTACTGTGTACGGATTGATTGGCATTAAAGTATGGATCTTCAAGGGTGAGGTGTACGGAAAAAGAGATCTTTCTCCGAACCAAGGTGCAGCCAACGAGCCGAAGGGTCAGCGTGGTCCAGCACCAAAGGGTCGCGATAAGGATGGTCCAAAACGCAGAAAAAGAAACTAATTTTCCCTTTCCAAGTGAGAAATCATGTTACAGCCGAAAAGAACTAAATATAGGAAAATGCACAAGGGCCGTGTCAAAGGCATTGCGCAAAGAGGGCACGAGCTTTCTTTTGGCAACTTTGGCATTAAATCCCTTGAGCCAGGATGGATTACTTCTCGCCAGATCGAGGCAGCACGTATTGCCATGACAAGAGCTATGAAGAGAGAAGGTCAGGTTTGGATCAGAATATTTCCTGACAAGCCGATCACTAAAAAGCCCGCAGAGGTACGTATGGGTAAAGGTAAAGGTGCTCCAGAATATTGGGTGGCCGTTATCAAGCCGGGTACTATCCTTTTCGAAGCTACAGGCGTGAGCCTGGAGACTGCTCAAGAGGCACTTCGACTTGCACAGCAGAAGCTGCCTGTAAGTACGAGATTTGTGGTAAGAAGAGACTATGCTGAATAATCAGGAACTATGAAAAACACTGAAATCAGATCACTTACAGCAAGTGAAATCGCCGAGCGAATTGTCGCCGAGCAGGAGAATCTGAGCAAATTGAATTTTGCTCACGCGATTTCTCCTATTGAGAATCCTAATAGAATCAGAGAGTCCAAGCGCTTCATCGCAAGATTGAAAACGGCTTTGGCCTCCAAATAACTAGCTAACAGAAAAGAAAATGGCTACGATTGAGAGAAATCTTCGCAAAGAGAGAGTTGGTAAAGTCGTGAGCAACAAAATGGATAAGTCCATTACTGTGGCTGTAGAAAGACGTGTGAAGCACGGTATCTATGGCAAGTTCGTTGCAAAGACTACCAAATTCATGGTTCATGACGAAAAAAATGAATGCAACCCAGGTGATGTGGTTAAAATCAGTGAAACGCGTCCGCTGAGCAAGAACAAGCGTTGGAGATTAGTTGAAATTATAGAAAGGGCTAAGTAATCATGATACAACAAGAATCCAGACTAAGCGTAGCGGATAACTCAGGTGCCAAAGAGGTATTGGTCATCCGTGTGTTGGGAGGAACTAAGAAGCGTTATGCTTCTATCGGTGATAAAGTAGTCGTGACTGTAAAGTCGGCCCTATCTTCCAGCAATATGAAAAAAGGTACCGTTTCAAAAGCGGTTATCGTAAGAACGAAGAAAGAAATTCGTCGTAAGGACGGATCTTATATTCGGTTTGAAGACAATGCCGCTGTGTTGTTGAATAACAATGACGAGCCTAGAGGTAGCCGTATTTTCGGTCCTGTAGCTAGAGAGCTCAGAGAAAAGCAGTTCATGAAAATCATTTCCTTGGCCCCTGAAGTACTTTAATCATGGAAAGAAAATTCAATAAGCAGCAAAAGCTGCACATCAAAGCTGGTGACACCGTGAAGGTAATCGCTGGAGATGACAAAGGAAAAACCGGCAAGGTTCAATCCATTGATACAGCAAAAAGTAGAGCCATCGTAGAAGGGATCAACATGATTACCAAGCACGTTAAGCCTACTGCAGCCAAGCCACAGGGTGGTATCGAGAAGAAAGAAGCTGCGCTTCATATCAGTAATCTGATGCTTGTCGATCCGAAAACAGGCGAAGCAACTCGTACTGGCCGTAAGGCAGGCGAGAATGGTAAATTAGTAAGGTACTCAAAGAAAACTGGGGAGGTGATCAATGGCTAATCCAAGAAAAAAAGATACATACGTGAAGGAAGTTGTTCCTGCATTGATGGAAAAGTTTCAATACTCTTCAGTGATGCAAGTACCTAAACTTTCTAAGATCGTTCTTAACAAGGGTATTGGTGCTGCAGTAGCAGATAAGAAGCTAGTAGACCAGGGTGTAGAGGAACTTTCTTTGATTACCGGTCAGCGTGCTGTTGCTACTAAATCTAAGATTGCAGTTTCTAACTTTAAGTTGAGAGAAAACATGCCAATTGGCGCAAAGGTGACTTTGAGAGCTGAAAAAATGTATGAATTTCTAGATCGTTTGACTACAGTGGCTTTGCCACGTGTACGTGACTTTAAAGGAATTTCTGACAAAGGGTTTGATGGACGAGGTAACTATACGTTAGGTGTTACCGAACAAATCATTTTTCCTGAAATCTCTATCGAAAAGGTAACCAAGATTACCGGGATGGACATTACTTTCGTAACTACTGCGGCTACAGATGAAGAGGCTTTTGCATTGTTGAAAGCTTTAGGTATGCCTTTCGTTAATAAAAATAATCCAGAATAATCATGGCAAAAGAGTCCATCAAAGCGCGTGAGCGTAAAAGAGAAT
>JALRIY010000145.1 GCA_023255285.1 Algoriphagus sp. | reverse complement strand
AAAGGTCCATACCAATCAAATAAGGTGCTTGTTTTTCCTTTTTTTAAATCCTCCAAAAATACCTGATTGCCTTTTTTGTATAGTTTTAAATTTTCATCAGAGGATAAAATAGCCTCTTTTTGTACTATTTTTTCTTCCGACCATGGGACTCGAATGGCTTCGGCTCCAGCTACAGCATCAATTTTGTACAGCGAGTCGGCTTGGTTTTTTTCAGGGTTGTAATTGAAATAAATCTGCTGACTGTTGGCACTCCAATAATGTCTAGAAGGAAATGTCCCCATCCAACTTGGGTTACGCATGATGGATTCCACGGACAATTGAGATTGTGCCGATGAATTGGAATAAAGCCAAAATAGGGACAGTAGAAGAAAGATTTTCCGTTGCATACAACTAATTAAAGTGAAAATTGGTGGAAAAGAGAGGGAAATGAAGTGAAGTTCAAATCTAGACTCTACCCAATAAAGCGCAAAGCACTGCAATTTATTATTCTTCCTGAGCTAAGGCATTCCTTTGGTGGAAATTCTATCAGTAAATTTAAACGTACAGTTTTTAACAAATAGGTTACGAATGAGTTTAAACCTTGAAATTGTTCTTGAATAGTATTTTTAAGCCACAAGATGTGGATAATTGAATTGAAAATGACTTCTCGATTAAGAAACAAAAAAAGGAATTGTCGTTAATTTTGTGCGTTGAATCTTTTACTGATGCAGAAAAATAAAAAAATCTTCTTGTTCCTTTTCGTGTTATTCATGCTGATCATTTTATATGTGAGTTATGATATATCAAGAAAAACCACTTTTCCAGGATCAAAGGGTAATTTGAAAGAACGGATAACTACGGAAGTTGAAAAATAATAGGCATGATAGGAAAAAAGATTGATGTAGATCGTTTGGATCTGGATTTGATGAAGGAGAAGACTACGGAGAATCCAGGCATTTTACCTTATGCGCATCATGCTGGTAGTGCGATCATCAAGCCAGAAGATAAAGGAAAGATTACTGGTAGGGCAGTGGCAGCTATGCATAGTCAGACCGACATGCAAATGGCCCAAATATATGATCAAATGAAACTCTTGGCAGACCAAGCTAAGAAAATCCAGTCTCGTATTGAAGTTTCAGAGCGGATTTACCAGGCTTCCATTTCATTTGAGCCATTGATCAATCACCGCTATTTTTTGTATCAAAAAGAAGATGGCACAGATTTTTTGAGCATGATTGCTCCCGAGGAGTGGGGAAGAAAAAAGAACTGGGCAAATTTTGTGGCTGAGATCAAGTTGTTGGCTGACCATACCTGGGAGATCCTTCGAGACGTAAGTTAAGCCCATGGAGCACCTGATGACCAGGCAACTGGATCTCATTTTGAAGGAAGGTGGGGCCACTTACGACTGGCAAGTGGATTTTGAAGTTCAACCCCACTATTTGGATTCACACAGTAAATCCTGGTTAAATTCTGTTTTAGAAGATTTAGGAGGAACTGGTTCGTTTCCGCTTTTTGAAAAAGTTCACGTTGATTTTAAGCTAGGTAGAACCCTTATCCTTTGGGACGATGAAGTGAATTTTAATCGGTATCGAGGAATCAGTTTTCGTTCAGATTTGTATACAGAATTTCAGTTCGCTTTTTTAGAAGGCCATAAGCGGCTTTGTCGAACTTTTGAAAAGGAAGCACTGAAAGCGGGTATGCCCAAGCGGATCTGGGATGGCCCCCCGTTGGCAACACGGATTTTTGGCAGTCCTTCGGATCCAGGAGATTTTCATGGAGTAGGTGCTAGTGGATGGAAGTTAAGCGCCTACAATCACATGCAAGTGGATTTACTGACTCGTATTCATGGGTACAAATTGATTCGACTGAGCCCTTACGAAACTATCATGACTGGAGGTTCCTTGAAGCGTTTGGATCAACTTTTAATTAACCCTAAGGAAGAGCAGCGTAGCATGTTGTATGGTTGGCTGATGCGGAAATTGGCCTAAATACCCTATACATGGGAAAAAGAGCGTTTAGGAAAAAAGTCCAAACATTTCCCGCTCTATTTTTTCAACAATAAAGGAGAAATCACCTGGACGCTCTACGAAATCCAAATTATTGACATCTATGATCAGTAGTTTGCCCTCTTTGTATCCAGCAATCCAGTCTTCGTAATGGGTATTTAGATTTTTTAGGTAATCAATTCGCATGGCTGTTTCGTAACTTCTACCTCGTTTTTCGATTTGACCTACAAGTTTGGGGATGTCTGCCTTCAAATAAATCAAGAGGTCTGGAGCTTTTACATGGGAGATCATGGAATCAAATAAACTCTTGTAATTGGCATAGTCACGTTCGGTCAAGAGGTTACTCTTGTAGAGGTTGGCCGCAAAAATATATGCATCCTCATAGATTGTCCTGTCTTGAATAGTCGATTCATTACTTGCTTGGATGGTTTTCAGTTGGTTGAAACGCGAATTCAAAAAGTATACCTGTAAGTGAAATGCCCAACGCTTCATGTCCTCGTAAAAGTCTGCGAGGTAGGGATTATCATCCACAGCTTCAAATTCAGCCTTCCAGTCGTAATGTTTGGCTAATTTTTCTGTAAGCGTGGTTTTGCCGCTTCCAATATTTCCAGCTACTGCTAAATGCATGTGGTTGTGTATTATTTTGAAAATCTAGGAGAAACTGCAAAGTCTTTGGTGCCAGCAGGGTAACAATAAAATCCTTCCCCTGATTTTACACCCTTGTATCCAGCTGTGACCATAGTAATCAATAGGGGGCATGGAGCATACTTTGGATTTCCAAAGCCCTCATAAAGTACGCGCAAAATGGAAAGGCAAACATCCAAACCGATGAAATCTGCAAGTTGAAGTGGTCCCATGGGATGTGACATACCCAATTTCATCACTGTATCAATCTCCGAAACCCCAGCCACTCCTTCGTATAAAGTGTAGATGGCCTCGTTGATCATGGGCATCAAAATTCGGTTGGCAACAAATCCTGGGTAGTCCTGGACTTCCACTGGCACTTTATCCAATTGAAGGGATAGTTGCATGATCTGGGCTGTAATTTGCCCTGAAGTAGCATAGCCTCGAATCACCTCTACTAGTTTCATGACCGGAACTGGGTTCATAAAATGCATCCCGATGACATGTGTTGGACGTTGAGTAACCGCAGCAATTTGAGTAATCGAAATGGAAGAGGTATTGGAAGCCAAAATAGCTGAAGCTGGTGCCAACTGGTCCAATTGGCGGAATAATTCTAATTTGATTTCTAGATTTTCAGTCGCTGCTTCCACGACTAGATCAGCATGTTTAACACCAGTTGCGAGGTCAGTATGTGTTTGTATGCGCTGCAAAGCATCCATTTTTTGGCTTTCACTCAAAATCCCTTTATTGACTTGACGGTCCATGTTTTTGTTAATGGTCGCCATTGCTTTGTTCAGGTGCTCAGCATACAAATCCACCAAAGCAACAGAAAACCCTTGTTGGGCAAATAGGTGAGCAATGCCATTGCCCATGGTACCCGATCCTATGACAGTAATGTTTTTCATGGAGTTAAAATCTTGAGAAATTAGAAAGGGTTTACGCTGTGATACAGTTTCCAAAACTACGGGTAAGGCGTACGATTTCCAACTCAGTGACCTGCTTTCCCGTTGTGATGGGAGTCAATTTTTATCGTTCTGTAAACAGGATTAATCTTTACCTTTGCCGCATGAAAGAACTTGGATTGGTCAGCCACCTACAAATTAACCGATTTACAGATTTTGGTGCGTACTTAGCATTGAGTGATGGCGAAGAAGTATTACTTCCCAAAGGCTACTTGACTGGGGAAGAGAAAGTAGGTGATGAGGTGACTGTATTTGTATACACCGATAGCGAGGATAGACCTGTGGCGGTTACTGATACACCTGCATTAGTTTTGGATCAATTTGGTGTATTGACTTGCAAGGAAGTAACTTCTTTTGGAGCATTTATGGATTGGGGTTTGCTGAAAGATCTTTTTGTGCCCAATGCTGAAATGGCGAAGCCAATGACTATCGGTCAAAAATACTTGGTTCGCCTATGTGCGGATTACCGTTCCAATCGATTAATTGGAGTGAGTAAGTATCGAGAATTTATGTATCCAGCTCCAAAGGATTACCAGCCAGGCAACGAATGTCAAGGAATGGTATTTGAAAAAACCGATTTGGGTTACAAGGTGTTATTGGAAGATCGTTACGAAGGGTTGCTTTATGCCAACGAAGTTTTTCAAGAGTTGACTCTAGGAGAAATTCGTAAACTGTGGGTAAAAAAACGCCGTGAGGATGGAAAACTGGATCTTCAATTGCTTCCATTCGGTAGGGTGAAGTACGAAGAGGGAGCAGAGAAGATTCTTAATTTAGTGCAAGAAAAAGGATTTTTGCCCTTGCACGATAAATCAGACCCAGAGGATATTAAAAAGGCCTTGGGGATGAGTAAAAAGCAGTTTAAGCAGTGTATAGGGCAATTGTATAAGGCGCAAGAGATTTCTATTTTTCCAGATGGTATTTCCATTAATCGAGATTAAGCTTTTGGTATTTTTTCTATTGGTAATTCAGAAGCCTAATTCACAATGACTTTAGATCTTGACAAATTTTCAAAGGAGTGTAGGTCAGAATTTCCGACAAACAAAAAATTAAAAGAAAAGCTAAAAGCTACTCGTCCCAAGAATCTCGATGCCAAATTTCATCAAGCTCATTCTGAAGTTTTTGCAAAGATGGATTGTTTGGATTGCGCTAATTGTTGCAAAACCACAAGCCCAATTCTAATTCAAACGGATATAGATCGACTTTCCAAGGTATTCAGGATGCGTTCCAGAGAATTTATTGAAACCTATCTTTTTAGAGATGAGGATGGGGATTACGTCTTTAATGGGGCACCTTGCCCATTTTTAGGGGAGGATAATGGGTGTTTGGTCTACGAAAATCGACCAAAAGCTTGTAGAGAATATCCACATACGGATCGAAAAAATATGCTTGGAATTTTAGATTTAACGCTAAAGAACACCTTGGTATGTCCTGCAGTACTAAAAATATTTTCTGAGGTCGGCAAAGAATATAAGAAGTAAAGGAATAGTTTTGCTTTTTTAGCAAACGAAAAAGGATCAAGTAAATTATGAATATTTCGGATACTCAGTTTTTGGGAATAGATGTTGGAGGCACGCATCTTAAGATTGGATTAGTAGATAAGTCAGGTAAGATTTGTGAGTTTTATAAAGAAGATACTACGTCCTACCGCGAACATACCGACGGTTTTGGCCCAAATTTCATTCAGGTGATTGGAACCTACCTAGAAAAATATCCTCAGGTAAAAAAGATAGGGATTGGCCTACCTGGCATGATTAGTAAGGATCGAATGACTCCCTTGGAGATTCCAGCTATTCCTGCTTTGAATAATTATCCATTGAAGGCTACGTTAAAAGCAAAATACCCCGATCACGATTTTTACTTAGAAAATGATGCCGCAGCGGCAGCGATTGGAGAATTTCAATTTGGAAAGGGAGAAGTATCTTCTAATTTTTTATTTATCACCATGGGTAGAGGAGGAATCGTATTTTTTTAGATTATCTAAATGGACTGAACCATTATTAAAATTTTACAAGGAAAATCCAGATTTTATTCAACCTGAATCTAGAAGAAATGAAGTTGTTAAATTTGTAGAGAGTGGTCTTAAAGATCTATCAATTTCAAGGACTTCTTTTAATTGGGGTATACCAGTTCCTAATAACGACAAACATATAATGTACGTATGGATGGACGCTTTAACTAATTATATTAGTGCTACAAATTATTTTTCTAAAGAAAATAGTGATAATTTTTGGCCTGCAGATATCCATAT
>JALRIY010000144.1 GCA_023255285.1 Algoriphagus sp. | reverse complement strand
TGCGGATAATCAGATTCTTTTTTTACTCCAATAATTGAGGACGGGATACATCAAAACAGAAATAAGTATAATGCCTGTCCCCAAGTAAAATTGGTCGGTCATTTTTTCTTTTTCACCAAAAATCACCACCGCCAAAATAATCCCGTATACCGGCTCCAAATTAATGGTCAAGTTAATGGAAAATACAGGCAAGCGCTTCATCAACTCTACTGAAGCAGAAAACGCATATACCGTACAAACCCCTCCTAAAATGAGGAGCCAAAACCAGTCGTCTCCTTTCCATTCCCATTGAATGGTGCTTTCATTGAAGTAGGCGTAAATAGGAAGAAATGCCAATGCCACCAAACTAGCAGCGCCCATCTCGTACAAAGTGATTTGATACGGGCTGTGCCTTTGAGTCAAGCGGCCATTAAATACGGAAAATAAGGCTGATAAAAATGCAGAGCCGACAGCCATCCCTAGTCCCAGGACATAGCCAGATTCAAACTGAAAAATCACTACCAAACCAGAAATAACCAGGAGCCCTAATGCCACCTCATACAATTTAACAGGCTTTTTATTGACCAAGGGATCAATGAATGCTGTCCATAGCGAGGTAGTTGCCATACCAGCCAAGCAAACCGAAGCGGTAGAGACTTTTGCAGACCAAAAAAACAAGATCCAGTGCAGGGAAATTAAAACTCCTACTCCTACAATTTGGAGTAATTCTTTTGGGGCCACAACCAAAGGTTCTTTCTTCACAGCCATCACTAAAGCGACACCTCCTGTAGCCAACAAGGTTCGGTAAAAAACCAACTCCAAAGAAGGTAAACTTATCAGCAATCCAAGGATAGCCGTCCCTCCCCATATCAGCACAATAAAATGAAGTAGCAAATAATCTTTTGCTGCATTAGTCGAAATCATCTAGGGACTGTTTTGTACAAAATTAATCCCGTAGTAGCAAAAAGTAAGTTGGGCATCCAAACTGCAAGAACTGGGTAAGTAGTGCCTGCTTCTGCAAAGGTGCGTGATAAAATAAATAATAGAATGTACACAAATGCCAAGAAGAACCCCAAAGCAATTTGAAATCCAGATCCCCCTCTAGTTTTACGTGCCGACATGATCACCCCAATAAAGGTGAGTATAATGGAGGCAAATGGAGACATGTAGCGAACTATCCGCTCAATGCGATAGTAACTCACATTGTCAGCACCGCGCTCTTCGAGTAGCGTGATTTGCTTGCTCAATTCTGGCAACTTTAACGTCTCGTGGTGATTTGCCGGCAATTCAAAATCTGTGGGTGTGATGGAAAGTACGGTATCCATCTCACTTCCCGTAAAATAGTCTTCCCCCTTATCTTTCAAGATGCGAAGCCTCCAATTCTCAAGCCTCCACACATTTTTGGTAGTATCCCATTGAATTAAGTCAGAGGAAAGCTTGGATATCAGCCTTCCTTCCCGAATTTCCTCCAATGTAAAACTGTAGCCGGTGTAACTAGTTTTGTAAAATCTGCTAATGTAGGCGTATGCATTTGGCCCCACTTTGATGTGGATATTGGGGTCGGTTGAGGCTGACCCCTTTTCTAAATATTGCATCCTAAATTTAGCAACACCTGCAGTAGCAGAAGGCAAGACCCATCCATTCAACACAAAACTGGTGACTCCAATGAGTACTGCGGCAAAAAGAAAGGGACGGAGTAAACGTATGAAACTAATGCCTGAACTTAAAATTGCGACGATCTCTGTTCGACCAGCCATCTTGGAAGTGATGAAGATGACAGAAATAAACACGGTGATTGGTGTTAACAGATTGTTTAAATACAAACCATAATTCCCCATGTAAGCCAGAATATCCAATGCAGGGACTTGATTCCGAATGTAGGTGTCATTTTTTTCGGTAAAATCAAGCACAAGTACCACCAAAATGAGAAGCACTACCACAAAAAAGTAGGTCTTTAAAAATTCCTTGATGATTAACCGATCTAAAATCTTCATTCTACAATCGAGTGCTTACTTTTTTGACCATCATTGATTTCCAATTCGTAAAATCTCCTTCCTGAATATGTGCTCTCGCCTCTCCAACGAGCCAAAGGTAAAAAGATAGGTTGTGTATACTTGCAATTTGCGCTGCCAAAATCTCTTTGGACACTGTCAGGTGCCGCAAGTAGGCCTTTGAATAGGTACTACTTACTTCATTTCCAATCGCAAGATCTATGGGACTAAAATCATCTTTCCATTTTTCATTTCGGATGTTGATAATTCCCTCTGAGGTAAATAACATTCCATTTCGCGCATTTCGAGTGGGCATCACGCAGTCAAACATGTCCACGCCTAGCGCGATGCACTCTAGAATATTGGCGGGCGTACCCACTCCCATTAAGTACCGTGGTTTGTCCGCTGGCAAAATGGCAGTTACCAATTCAGTCATTTCATACATGAGTTCGGCTGGTTCCCCCACAGAAAGTCCTCCGATTGCATTTCCTTCTCGACCTTGCTTGGCGATAAATTCTGCACTTTGAA
Source organism: Algoriphagus sp. (assembly GCA_023255285.1). Taxonomy (GTDB): domain Bacteria; phylum Bacteroidota; class Bacteroidia; order Cytophagales; family Cyclobacteriaceae; genus Algoriphagus. Next base: position 3,331 of record JALRIY010000144.1, on the reverse strand, counting down.
TGCGTAACTCTTTGTATACCGAACCTTGAACGATAGGAAAAAGACTTTGGCTGTACCCATACTTCCCTTCAGTAACATCAAAACGGTCTTGACAGCGAAGTAGCCAACGGTGGGTCATCTCCATAGATTGCCTTGCATAGGAATAGTCACAGGGATAAGGAGTACACTCATCAAAAGCCATGACGATATCTGCGCCAATACTACGCTGAATATCCATCACGTTTTCGGGCGCAAAAAAATGTTTTGAGCCATCAATATGTGATTTGAAGGTAACCCCCTCCTCCTTTATTTTTCGAGTTCCTGCAAGCGAAAACACCTGGTATCCACCTGAATCGGTCAACATAGGTCGGTCCCAACCAATGAATTGATGCAGGCCACCCACTTTTTCCAAGGTCTCTAAACCAGGCCTCAGGTAGAGGTGGTAGGTATTTCCTAAGATAATTTGTGCTTTGATATCTTGCTTTAGCTCGCGCTGATGAACTGCCTTCACTGTCCCTGCTGTACCTACCGGCATAAAAATAGGCGTCTGTATGATGCCATGGTCAGTTTCTAGGGTACCTGTTCGGGCTTGGGATTGGCTATCTTTTTTTTCTAAAACAAATTTCATGGAAGGGGAAATATAGGCAATTGGAATTGCCTTTATTACACTAGCTTAATTGCACAAAAATATCCACTTATTCTTAAATGACTTGCTGAAATTGATTTTATATTTGCCCAGCAAAATTGACCTATGGGCCTGTTTTTATTGTGGTTTTTCTTTGGAATCGGATTCCTTATTCAATTGGGGTATCTGTTATTCATTTTTTCTAGAACAGCTTGGCTCATAAAAGGGTCAACTAATCCTAGTATTCAGTATCCGGAAGAAGGGGTGACCATTTTAGTCACAGCAAGAAATAAATTTAAGTTACTCAAAGTACTCATTCCTAAGCTATTTGAGCAAGACTACCCCAAATTTGAGGTATTGATTGTCAATGACCAAAGTACAGATCGTACCAAACGCCTTCTGGAAGACCTAATGGTACACTATTCCAAACTTCGCTCGGTGACCATTACCTATACCCCAAAGCACGTCACTGCAAAAAAATTTGCACTTACATTAGGAATTAAGGTGGCAAAAAATGACGTTATTTTGTTAACAGAAGCAGATTGTATTCCTCAGTCCAACCAGTGGCTGCGTAAGATGACTGCTCCAATACGGGAAGAAGGAAAAACGTTTGCAATTGGATTTGCTGGAGTACAAAAAGAAGGAAATTCTTTAAATTCATGGATTCAATTTGAAACAATTTTGAGGGCACTCTTCACCTTTTCCTTTGGATTATGGAATTCACCATTCACTGGAACTGGAAAAAACTTGAGTTACCGCAAAAGCTTTTTTATGGATAAAAAAGGCTTTAGAGGGTTTTGGGATAATGAAGGTGGAGAGGATTCCTTATGGATCAATACCCATGCTACGGGAGCAAATAGCAAAGTGGTGATTGACCCAGAGACCATAACTATAGCAAATCCAGCGGCTACTTGGAAGGAATATATAGTTCAAGAAAAGCAGCTCTTACATTCCGAAAAATTTTTTAAAGTGGAGGATAAGCGAAAAATGGGCAGTTATGGCATTTCTCATGCCTTGTACTGGATCGGTGGATTAGGCTTGTTAATTTATTTTGGAATTGACTTACAATGGGAACATTTTTTGATCGTTTTGAGTAGTATGTGTATGCGATCGCTTTTGCTGCTGCTACTCTTTAAAGCTGCTTCAAAAAACATCCAAGGAATTTTGCCAAAAATGAAGGTATTAACGAATGATTTCTTGTATTTAGGCTACTTTTGGGTTCTTGGATCTATTTCCTATCAGGCAAAAACCAACAAATGAACGGTAACGAACGTGAATTTTCATCCAAGGCGCTCGAAGATTTTGAACTAATCGACCGCGCTGTGCTAGGTAGGGATCAAGCAGCCTACGCTACCTTGATGAAAAGGTACAAGAAAGCTGTTTATTTCATGATTTTAAAAATGATCCGAGATGCAGATGATGCGGATGACCTAACTATGGAAGCGTTTGCAAAAGCCTTCCGCAACTTGGATCGATTCAAAAAAGAATATACTTTTTCCACCTGGCTTTTCCGGATTGCTACCAACAATACCATTGACTTTATCCGAAAGAAAAAGCTTAAAACCATGAGCTTGAACAATACCTTTTCGGATGACAATGGCAATGCGGTAACGATGGATGTAACTGATAAGGACGACAATCCTCAGGACGAGTTTATCAAATCTCAACGTATTGAGATGGTGCGTCTTTTTGTAGACAAACTTCCTGCCAAATACCGCACACTAGTTAAACTTCGCTATTTTGACGAGCTTTCCTACGAGGAAATAGCCCAAGAGCTAGACAAACCATTAGGAACTGTAAAGGCGCAATTGCATCGTTCCCGTGAGCTGCTCTATGAAATTGCTTCTGGAAAAGAAAACCAAATTTAATGAATCCAACTAGCGCCTTGATCGCTTCCTATTTCCCTGGACTTAGCCACAAGCAGCTTCAGCAATTGGAGCAATTGGAGGAGGTTTATCAGGATTGGAATGCCAAAATAAACGTGATCAGCCGCAAAGACATGGAGCACTTTTATGTACACCATGTGCTCCATTCCTTGGGGATCGCCAAGGTTATTCAATTTCAACCAGGCACCAAGGTTTTGGATATTGGTACGGGTGGCGGCTTTCCAGGCATCCCGCTAGCCATTCTTTTCCCAGAAACCCACTTCCACTTAGTGGATTCCATCGGTAAAAAAATCACTGTGGTAAAAGAAGTGGCCAAAGCACTCAAATTGACCAATGTGGAAGCACAACAAGCCCGTGCAGAATCCTTGGTTCGCAAATATGATTTTGTGGTGAGCCGGGCAGTCACTAGGATGATCCAATTTTACCCTTGGGTAAAGGGGAAAATAAAAAAGGAGGACATCAATGACTATCCGAACGGCATCCTGTACCTCAAAGGCGGTGATGTAGATGAGGAAATGGAGGAAACAGGCAAGTCCTACGTTTGCTATCACTTAGAAGATTACTTCAAAGAGGAATTTTTTCAGACCAAAAAGGTGATTTATATGCCTTGGGAGGATAAGCGGTAATCACTTGCTTAGTTGAATGTTGTTTGGCTTTGCAGTATCCCTGAAGATTAACCTATTTAGCCCAAAAACCAGTTTTTGATAATTTTGACCCGCTAAAACCTAGCTATTTTTTTGTACAATTTCAAAATCAACCCTGTACAATTTCAAAGTTAACCTTGTACAATTTCAAAGTTAACCTTGTACAATTTCAAAATTATGCGTTCCTTTGTGGTTCA
>JALRIY010000143.1 GCA_023255285.1 Algoriphagus sp. | reverse complement strand
CGTCCAAGTAGCCGCACCTGGGATGGCGCTATTGGGTGAGGCGATCGTAGCGCCCAAAGACATTCTAAATTATTTTGGAACAGGAGACTTTGTAGCTCAAGAATGTGATTTTGCCTACAATGCTACCCATATGGCCCTGCAGTGGGATATGCTGGCCTCTGCAGATACCCGTGTTATGCTACAAGCCCAAGGAGATATTCTCCGAAAGCCTTACGGTACCTCTTGGATTACCTACACCCGATGCCACGATGACATCGGGCTCGGCTACGAGGATGCCAGCATCGCGCAAACAGGAAAGGATCCCTTCTTGCACCGCAAATTTTTGAAAGAATACTATTCCTATTCTGGAGATCAGTGGATGAGTCCTGCACGCGGGGCGCTATTCTCCTCCAATCCCAAGACAGGAGATGCACGCATCAGTGGTACACTTGCCTCGCTCTGTGGCTTGGAAAAGGCACTCTTTGAGGGGAATGGACCTGCGATCGAACAAAGCATCCAAAAAATCTTGTTGATGCAAGCCCATTCCATCTTTTTGGGTGGGCTACCCATGCTGTTTTATGGTGATGAGGTAGGCTATACCAACGATTACAGCTTTCAGCAAGACCCTTCCAAGAGTTACGACAACCGTTGGATGCATCGGCCAAAGTTAGATTGGAGTAAGGTAAATCGAAGAAAAACGGAAGGGACTTTAGAGTTTCAACTCTTTGAGGGAACCAAGAAGTTACTGGCTATTCGGAAATCACAAGAACTATTTGCTGATCTGAGCAATGTGTCTTGGATGACTCCACACAATAGGCATATTGCGGGGCTGATTCGAAGAAAAGGTGAGGAGAGACGCTATTGCTTATTCAATTTCAGTGATCAGCCTGAAAGGCTTACTTGGTATGCATTCCGAGAGCAAGGCGAACCTGCGACGCAGCTTTTTGATTTCTGGACTCAAACGAGCTATGCACTAGGGCCAGATCACGAGCATCTGGTGATTGAGCCTTATGGCTTCCGAATTCTAGGGCCTCGGTAAAGTCTTGATTAAGTCTTTTGAGAAGAGCCTCTAACCAGTAGTTTTGTTTTCAACTGGACGGTGTCTGTGTTTCTTGATTCTGGGTTTTGGAGTTGGGAAAGCAGTATTTCCACGGCCTTGGCGCCCATTTCTTCCCCAAACTGGTCTACAGAACTGAGTGTTGGGCTGGTAAATTCAGCAAGCATCCAGTTACTAAATCCTACTAGCCCCACTTGGGAAGGGATGGAATAGTTGGCTGATTTGAGGTAGTTCATCGCGCCTAATGCCACCAAATCCGTGATGCAGAAAAGCGCATCAGGTGGATTTTGACTTTCCATTAGAGCCTTGGTAAAGGAAAACCCTTCGGCTTCGCTGATGTCAAAGCAGGACTTAACCCATTCTTCTTGAAGTGCTAATCCATGGTCTTCCAAGGCTTTTTTATAGCCTAAAAAGCGGAGCTCTGCATTTTTCACTTCCATTCTCCCACTGAGGTGTGCGATTTTTCGATAGCCTTCTCGAATTAAATGAGTAGTAGCTTGGTAAGCGCCTTCAAAGTCATCCACCACTAGTTTTGGACTTATTAGGAATTCTGTGATTTTATCAAATTGGACTACTGCCTTGCCTTCATCCAAAAATGCTTGCAAGTGCTCGGCTTCTTTTGTTTCGTTGGATACAGAGATCAAAAGTCCATCTACTCCCATTCCTAAAAGGTATTGGCTGGCCAAGATTTCTTCTTTGAGGTGGTCGTAGGATTGGGCAAGCAAGATGCTGTAGCCTTTTTTCTTTGCGGCCTCCAATGCTCCGCTGATGGTGGTGGAGAAAAAGTGGTGGACGATTTGGGGTACAATCATCCCCAAGATGGAAGTGCGGTTTTTTCTAAAATTGACCGCCATTGTATTGGGTACATACTGGTGCTTGGCAGCATATTTTTTGACTAGATGTATTGTTTCCTCTGAAAGGGAAGGATAGCCGTTGAGTGCTCTGGATACCGTCGAAGGAGAAAGCTTGAGTTCCTTAGCGATGTCCTTAAGCGTAATTTTTCGCTTTTCATTCATGGCCTAAAAATTTAAAGAGTGGGAATAGTCCAAGAAAAATGAATCTTCGTATTTTTTCTCTAGAAATCTGCGTAAAAAACGCACAGATTATTTATAGAAATTCGTCTGTTTTGACCTACAACAGGGGCCTAAATTGCTTTAGGAAGCGGACATCGTTTTCTGTAAACAAGCGCAGGTCTTTGATTTGGTTTTTGAGCATGGCAATTCGCTCGATGCCCATACCAAAAGCAAAGCCGGTATATTTTGTAGCGTCGATGCCACAATTTTCCAGGACGTTTGGGTCTACCATGCCAGCTCCACCAATTTCTACCCATCCGCTATATTTGCAGACGTTGCAACCTTTACCACCGCAGATCAGGCAGGAGATGTCAATCTCTGCACTGGGCTCCGTAAATGGAAAGAAAGAGGGGCGAAATCGAACCTTGGTTTCCTTGCCAAATAGCTCTTTGGCAAAATGGTATAAAGTGTTTTTAAGATCAGCAAAACCTACATTTTCATCTACATAAAGTCCCTCTACCTGATGGAAAATGCAGTGTGCACGGGCAGAAATTGCTTCATTTCGATAGACTCGACCTGGAGAAAGGGTTCGAATCGGTGGTTTTTGATTTTCCATCACACGCACCTGCACAGAGGAAGTGTGAGTTCGTAGGGCGATATCTGGATTTTTCTCGATAAAAAAAGTATCCTGCATTTCTCGAGCAGGGTGATTTTCGGGAAAATTAAGTGCGGTAAAATTGTGCCAATCATCTTCAATCTCCGGCCCCTCAGAAAGGTTAAATCCAATGCGTTCAAAGATCTCGATGATGCGCTGTCGGGTAGCTGTAAGCGGGTGAATCGCTCCCAAAGGTTGGTTGGAAGGGGGTAATGTGAGATCGATCTCTGCTGATTTTTCTTTTTTGTTGGAAGCGGCTACTTTCTCGATCAGGATTTGAAACTTTTCTTCAGCAAGTTGCTTCACCCCATTGACGAGTTGGCCGTAGGCGCGCTTTTCCTCATTTGGAATAGTTCCCATGGCTCCCATCAATTCACCGACTACGCTTTTCTTGGAAATAAATTCCATTCGATAGGCCTCCAGTTGGTCTGCGGTGTTTGCGTCTGCTGCGGCGATGGCAGCCTTGATTGCTTCGATTTTCTCCTGATACATGAGTTGCCGGTTAATCCTTAGGTAAAGGTACCAATTTCTAAATTTTTAGGGTAATCGCTCAGAAGTTTCCTTTAACGATTACCCCAAATTGTGCTTACCAAGTTCTTCCACCCTGTGGTCTTCCCATCATCCAGGGTTGCTGTGGCTGCGCTTCTGCCTGCTTGAAGTTGCCTAGAATATAGGTAAAGGTGATCATCCCGTATCGAGTAAGTACGTTGGTAAAGACGTCGGTCACAGCCACATCCGAAATGGTACGGCTGATGCTGTTGTTTTGGTTCAATACATCAAAGAGGACTGCCTTGAGTTCTGCCTTGTTGTTTTTCGCAAATCGGAATCCTCCTTCCATGTTCCACAGCCAAAAATTTTGGTTAAAGCCTTCGGAAAGACCAGAGTACAAAGAGTGCGCTACATTATTCCCCATAAAGAATTTACCATTCTTGGAGGAGAAATATAGGCGTAGGTTGGATTCTTGTTGGTAAAAATTATTGTCTAGATTCTGTTGTAAGGAAGAATTGACAATGTTGTACGAACCGGTCGTACTGATGGAGAAGTCTACATTTTGGCTGATGTTCGAATTGAAGGTAAGTCCTTGACTAAATGTGAGATTATCATTTAGATTGGATGCACCATTGATTAAGCCAGGTGTACGTACAAAGTTTACCCGTGTATTTACATTAAATTGAGTTTTCAGTTTTTTCAAGGGAGCTCCGTAGGTAAGAAAGAAGGTAGACCTACTATTTCCATCCAAGTTTACAGGTCGTGAAAGTTGGCCACCCGAACGAAGGAGCACCTCGTTATTGATGAGGGTATCTCGCGTAGTGAGGAAGGTACTATTTCCTATGAAATCTGAAGTGGCAGAATGGGTAACAAAAAGGAAAAGCGTTCTTGATTTCTCCAGGTTAATTTTACTAATGTTGGCAAATATGTTGTGGTTGAAGCTTTGCCCCAGTTCTGGATTTCCTACCCGGAGATTAAGAGGATTTTGGTTATTGATTACATTTTGAAGTTCATTGACGCTAGGTTCATTGGTACTAGTGCGGTACCGTATTCTCCAGCTAAATCCTTTTTCACGATTGCGGTAATTTAGATTTGCACTTGGTAGTAGGTTATTGAAATTTCGATTGAAGGTACCTGCAACTGGGAAAAAGGCTTCGTTATCCAATTTTGCGTTTTGGTAGTCTAGATTTACATTGACAGACCAAGCTAGTTTGTTATAAGCATATCCCGAGCGAAGGCGCTGTGTGATAAATTTGTTGTCAAATTCATTACTTAAGGCTGTATCCAATAAGGACTTGCGTTCGTTATCTAGTTGGAAGGTTTTCTGATCTGAAATCGTGGAATTATTTCCTACTTGGTAGCCAAAGGTACCGATTGCATTTTTGCTCAACTGCTCTGTGAAGGTTAAATTGACCCGATAGTTGAATCCTTCATTGAGCGCATAGGTTTCCTGCATCGCAGTGTCGATAAGATTTCTTCGAAACTCACGACTGGCGGCTAAAAGGTCTGAATCTTGGTCTCTAGTTGACCAATTGGTAAATATTTCCGTGGATAGTGTCCGGCCTTTCTTATCAAATTTGTAGCGGTAAGTTAGGTTATTGGACAGGTTGAGGGCTTTTGTTTGTGCATTATTAATCGAACGCAAGGCAGAAAGGGAATCTCCTAAGCTATTTTGTGTGAGTGCATCCCGGTCGCTAAAAGTACTGTTCTCCTGAAAAGATAGGCTCGGAGTTAGGATAATTGAATTTTTGGCATTTAGATCCGCTTCAATCCGTGCATTAGCTCGATGGTTGTTATTTTTTACGGTGTTGATTAAGTTTTCCTCGTAAAACTGTCGTAAATTTTCGTTGACGACTGTTTCTCGGTTAGTGATTTGACGTAGGGAGTTGGCCGTATTGTTGAAGAAATAACTTCCCGTTATGTTCACTTTTTTTCCCCACTTGTCAGAATAGTTTAATCCCATGGCATTGGTGGTCACGATACCTCCTGCATTGCCTACAAGGAAATTGTTATTTCCACCACCTCCCCATTGGCCTCCACCAAATCCCCCTCCACCAGGGCCACGTCTACCTCCTCCTCCAGAAGAGGAATTGGCACTTAGACCTGCGAGATCTTGACTGGAAAAATTTTGTTGGTTGATGTTGTTGAAAAGGCCAAGAACAGAGATCCGTTGATCTTCCTTGAAAAAGTTGACGCTACCACCAGCAGCATAGCGATCGTCGTCACCATAGCCGGCGTACATTCGTCCAAAGGAACCGTTTTTACGATCAGAACGAAGGATAATATTGATGGTTTTGGTGTAGCTCCCATCGTCAAATCCAGTAAGACGGCTTTGGTCGGATCGCTGGTCAAGTACTTCTACTCGATCAATGGCATCAGCTGGGAGGTTGCGTAGTGCAATGTTTGGATCGCTACCAAAAAACTCACGCCCATCCACCAGGATTTTTTGTACTTGTTCCCCTTGTGCTTGGATTTGTCCCCCTTGGAAGGTAATTCCCGGCATTTTTCGGATCAGATCCTCAGCTTGTGCATTGGTTTGTGTTTTAAATGCATTTGCATTGAATGAGGTCGTATCTCCTTTTTGCTCACCGACCACACTTACCCCCTGGACTAAAACCTCCCCCAGTACCTTGGTGTCTTCCAGAAGAATGAGTTCTCCGAGTTCGACCGGTTCACGCATGCTGTGAATTTTAG
>JALRIY010000142.1 GCA_023255285.1 Algoriphagus sp. | reverse complement strand
GGGATCTGACCAGGTAAAGGCCAGTGCCTCTGGATAGGGATAGTCTGCAGGAGTGACATGCTGGTTGGCGGTTCCCCAAAAGCCTTTTTCTGGATTTGTGAGGCTAGGTTTTTGGGAATTCGGCCAGTAGCCATCCCATTCGTAGCGTCCATCTCCAGGAATAGGTACCATACCAGAAAAGTTAGGTCGCTTGGGGGTAATTCCTACGGCCTGCCAGCCGATGGTTCCTGATTTATCCGCCCAGATCATGTTTTCTCCAGGGATAAAGCTGTAGGTACAGGCTTCTTGAAATTCTTCCCAAGTTGCAGCTTGGTTCATCCTTAGCGAAGCCAAATAAGGAGCAGCACCTGGTTCGAGCCAGGCGGCACGAACGGCTGCTGCCCGGTGATTTTTGGTATCCAAGTAGGTCACAGGCCCATGTCGCGTGTAGCGAAGGGTGACTAGTGTATCTTGTTTTCCTTTGACCTGGATGAGCTCCTCCACCAGGGTCATGTCTTCCCATCCAGACTGATACTTGTACTGGTTAGGATTCTCGGGATTTAGTTCATACACATAAATATCTTCTGCATCACTTTGAAAAATGGTCAACCCCCAGGCTCCGTGTTCATTGTGTCCTATAGACACTCCAGGAATAACAGGCTCTCCGCCGCCAATTACATTCCATCCCGGTGCTTTCAAATGGACCATGTAGCGCAGTGAGGGCAAAGCAATACGTCGGTGTGGGTCGTTGGCAAGAATTGGGTATCCGCTCTGGGTACGCGCTCCACTGATGATCCAATTGTTGCTCCCCTCGGGCATTTCTTCGGAGTCAAAAAGGTCTTCAAAAGGGATGTCTTCCCCTAAGGCAAGGTAGGGCTTGAGCAGGTCTGCTGCCAGCCAGTTGGGGTCGATGGTTGGATCTAGGCTTAAGTCAGGGTTGCCTGGGTGAAACCAAAGCAGTTCCTTGATCTTTTGTGCATCAACCTGGGCCAGTGCGCGACCAATGGACAATTCTTGTTGGGCATTGGAGCGGATGCCATTGTGTCGGGAAATGACCACTTCGGGTGTCCATAGCCCTGGTTCAATGCCCAGCGTAGCAAACTCAAAGGGGAGTAGGGAGGGGTCCTTGCGCGTTTCTTCGATGTAGGCATTCACACCGGCGACATAGGCTTCGATGATTGCCTTGCCGTTGGGATGGTAATGGTTCAGTTCGGTATCCATGTCCTTGCGGTAACGCAAGAGGCGGGCGCCTATGTCACTTTGGAGACCGGCTGGACCTACCAGGGCTGCGGTAGTGCCGGTAGCTTTTCGGCGCCAGAGTTCAAATTGAAACAGGCGGTCTTTGGCGGCAAGGTAGCCTTGGGAAAAAAATAGATCGTGCTCATTTTTGGCTTCGATGTGATTGATCCCCCAAGCATCCCTTCGAATATGGACCTCTTCTTGGAGCCCTTGGAGGTTATGGGAAGGAGTTGAGCTACAGGACCAGCAGCATAATGCTAGTAAAATGAGGCGGGTGGTTTTTGAAGGTACCATAGGAGGTGCTTAACTAATTGACAGGAATATACTTAAATATTTTCTTTCAAAAGAATATAGGTGGGGGTCTTGCGTAGTACTTAAAACTAATTTTAATAAAGAGGGCAGGATGTCATAGCTGAACTGGGCTTTTTTGTTTGCTTATGCCTACCGGTTTTCAAACTACCTGGCTCAAGTTTCCCGTTCAAAAAAAATATTACCCCAACATCTACGAAGAATTTAGTTTGGCTTTTCTACATTTAAATAGAATAAAAAAAATGTCTGCTTAGTTAACCTATCTAATTTAATGTCTAGAGCTCCTTACCTAATCCATTTTATTTTGTTGGTGCTCTTTGGGTCTTGTAACCGACCTGAAGGGACAGTTTTAAAGGCCGAAGTCCCTATTTCGATAACTGGAGGTCAAATTACCGGTACCAGTGATTCTTCAGGTAGGGTAAAAATTTATAAAGGAATACCTTTTGCCGCTCCGCCTACAGGAGATTTTCGTTGGAAAGCACCCCAACCTGTTGTCGAATGGGAGGGAATAAAATCTTGCACAACTAACCCCGCTGCTCCAATTCAAAATGCCCCAGTTCCATTTTTCGCGTGGTCGGAGGAATTCCTAATTCCTAAAGCTCCAATTTCTGAAGATTGCCTTTACTTAAATGTTTGGACAGCTGCAGAGTCAAGTGCTGAAAAACGCCCTGTTTTAGTATGGATTTATGGAGGAGGATTCAGTTCTGGGGGAAATACCGTTCCCTTGTATGATGGGGAAGACTTAGCCAAGCAGGGAATAGTGGTGGTGGCGCTCAATTATCGTGTCGGCATGTTGGGATTTTTCGCACACCCAGAACTAGCCGAGGAAAGTCCGGATAAGACTTCTGGAAATTATGGGTTATTGGATCAAATTGCGGCGCTAGAGTGGGTCAAAACTAATATAGCTGCTTTTGGTGGGGACCCAGATCAGGTTACGATTGCTGGCCAATCTGCAGGAGCCTTCAGTGTCAATGCACTTGTGGTATCCCCTAAAGCGAGGGGCCTCTTTCACAAGGCAATTGCACAAAGTGGGGGGATGTTTAACCGGGGTATCGGGCTGATCTCAGGCCGTCTTCCTGCGGAGGAAAGGGGCAAGCAATTGACTGACACCCTCGGAATTTCCTTGGCATCGCTACGCCTGCTTGCAGCGGATAGCGTGTTGAAAATTCGAGGAAGATTTGGTCCTGTGGTCGATGGTGTAGTTCTACCAAATGTCCGAGAGGCATTTGAACGTGGTGATTTTGCAGATGTTCCCTTGCTTACCGGTTGGAATGCGGATGACCGGGTCTCGGGAAATTCTTCCATCACACCTGCGGCATTTAAAGCCAATGCAAAAAAAGAGTATGGGGGCAGGGCAGGAGAATATTTAACACTTTTCCCAGCAACTAATGAGGAGGTGCTTGAACAAACACTCCATACGCTAGGAGTGCTTGGATTTGGTTTTCAAAATTATACCTGGGCAAAAATGCAGACGGAGAAAGGCAATCGCCCTGCCTATGTCTACTATTTCACACGAGTACCTCCGGGAGAGCCGAATTACGGAGCTTTTCATTCTGCGGAATTCAGCTACGCCTTGCATACCCTTCGTAATTGGAACCGACCTTTTGAAAAAATAGATAGAGAACTAGAAGAAAAAATGGCTACCTATTGGGTGAATTTTGTCAAAACAGGAAACCCAAATGGGGCATCTCTTGTGGAATGGCCTCTCTTTGATCCAAAAAATCCCTATGTCTTAGAGCTGGGCAATGAGGTCAAACCCCGAATGATTCCCTTTTGGGAGCAACTGAAATTTATGGAAAGTATTAACAATTAATGATGTTAGCACTACTTGGTATTGGTACAATTTTAATTCTGTTGGCCTTGGTCATTTCCAAAAAAGCATCGCCAGTAGTTGCCTTGACCCTTGTTCCAATTGCAGCAGGAATTGCGGCAGGAAAGGGGGCTGAACTCCCTACCTACATTGGGGAGGGCTTACAAGCGATAGCCCCTACAGGAGTCATGTTTGTTTTCGCGATTCTCTTTTTTGGGATTTTATTGGATGCAGGGACCTTTAAACCTATTCTAGACAAGCTCCTTCGTCTGGCGGGCAATGACCCTATAAAAGTTGCCTTGGCCACTGCCTTTTTGACCATGCTGGTGCACTTAGATGGATCTGGTGCTGTTACTTTTTTGGTGGTGATTCCTGCTTTGGTCCCCATTTATGATCAGCTTGGAATGAGGCGAATTACCCTGGTTTGTATCGTAGCTTTGGCTGCAGGCACCATGAACATGGTGCCTTGGGGAGGGCCTACGATTCGTGCTGCAACGGCATTAAATGTACCCGTTACTACACTTTTTAATCCGATGATTTTTCCTTTGTTATCGGGTTTAGTAGCAGTTTTTGCCATCGCTTTTTTCCTTGGGAGGGCAGAAAAATTCAGACTTCTTGTTCCCTTAGAAAGGGTAGCCATGCCTTCAGATCTTTCTGAAAATCCACTGCATCGGCCCAAGTTGGTGTGGGTGAATATGGGGCTTATCGTGCTTGCTATCACCTGTATTATCTTAGGCTGGGCGCCTCCATTTGTGGTTTTTATGGTTGCCTTTTCTGTAGCCTTACTGCTAAATTATCCACAGGTGGAGGAACAAAAGAAGCGGATCGATGCTCATGCGAAGGAAGCCATGCTTATGGCCAGTATTTTATTTGCTGCGGGCTGTTTTACAGGTATCTTAAAAGGGAGTGGCATGATGGAAGCCATGGCAGGTGGAGTGGAACGCATTTTGCCTGATTTTCTAGGCCAACAGCTTCCCTTATTGACGGGAATTCTGGCAATGCCTGCTAGCTTACTATTTGATCCAGACTCTTTCTATTTTGGTATTTTACCTTTGGTGTCCTCAACGGCTGAAAACTTCGGGGCAAGTGGCTTAGAGGTTGGACAAGCAGCTATTTTGGGCCAAATGACGACCGGATTTCCGGTTAGTCCGCTTACAGGATCTACCTTTTTGCTCGTAGGTTTGGCAGGAGTAGAATTAGGAGATCACCAAAGAAAGACGATCCCTCTGGCATTTTTAGTCACCAGTATCATGCTTTTGGTATCCCTTCTTTTAGGAATAATTTCAGTATAGCATGAAAGAAAAAATTAGAATCGGTTGTGGAGCAGGGTTTTCTGGCGACCGCTTTGAACCCGCCTTGCTCCTTACAGCTCAAGGAAAGTTGGATTACTTGGTACTGGAATGTCTGGCAGAGCGGACCATTGCCTTAGCGCAAAAACGTAAGCAACAAGACCCTGAATCCGGGTATGATGTTTTTTTAGCACGTAGAATTGAAAGCCTCCTTCCCTTGTTGGTTCAGCACAACACCCGCTTGATTACGAACATGGGAGCAGCCAACCCCCTTGCTGGAGCTGCAAAAATACGAGCTATCGCCCAAAAGTTGGGTTACCCTATTCGGGTCGCGGTGGTCTTAGGAGACGATGTGTTTGAGCAGTTGACGGGAAAAGAACTTAGTTTGGAGGGGAATAAACCACTTCATACCTATGGCAAACTCATTTCAGCCAACGCCTACCTAGGCGTGGAGTCGATTTTACCTGCCTTGAATTCGGGTGCTGAAATTATCTTGACTGGCCGTGTGGCAGATCCCTCTCTATTCTTAGCTCCCATGGTGCATGAATTTGGCTGGTCCATGGAAGAGGTGGGGCTGATGGGAAAAGGAACTGTCCTTGGACACCTCCTGGAATGTGCAGGTCAGCTCACCGGAGGATATTTTGCCGATCCTGTGACCAAGCCCATTCCAGACCTGCACGTCCTTGGGCATCCATTGGTAGAAGTAAGGAACGATGGTACGGGTATCCTTCAAAAAATACCAGGTACTGGGGGACAGCTAACTGTAGCCACAGCCAAGGAACAATTACTCTACGAAGTGATGGATCCAAGCGCCTACCTTACCCCAGATGTAGTTGCAGATTTTCGAACCGTACGCTTTGAAAGTCTAGCACAAGATCAACTTCTCGTTACGGGAGGAACAGGTACAGCCCAACCTGAATCGCTTAAAGTTAGCGTTGGCTATCAGGCTGGATGGATTGGTGAAGGAGAGATTTCTTATGCAGGTGCCCATGCCGTAGAGCGGGCTAAATTGGCCGGAGAAATTATTGAAAAGCGCATTGGAGATCAATTTGAAGAATTTCGAGTGGATGTAATTGGGCTCAATGCCCTGCATGGGGAGCAACTTGCTCAGGGCACTATACCTTACGAGGTTCGACTTCGTATAGCCGGGAAATCCTCACAAAAAGAAATTGCCCAGCGGGTGGGAGAGGAGGTAGAGGCCCTCTATACCAATGGCCCGGCAGGAGGTGGGGGAGCAAGAAAATATGTACATGAGGTCATTGGGGTAGTTTCTATTTTGATGGACAGATCCCGAATTCAATCATCAGTTAGCCTAGTCCATTCATGAAAAAGCTTTCGAATATTGCCCATAGTCGTGCTGGAGATAAAGGGAATACCCTTATTCTTTCCTTATTCCCGTTTGATGAGCTAGATTACCCCT
>JALRIY010000141.1 GCA_023255285.1 Algoriphagus sp. | reverse complement strand
TTGGACCAGGTACGCTGAATTCGCAGGGGGCCATTCAGTTCCCGCTCAAAAAAATCTGCATGCTTGGCATTGAGGTAGGCGATGCGGGCCTTTTTGAAGGCTGTGCCTCCTGTCTTTTTTCGTTTGCTCGTGGGCGTGAGTCTATAAAAGAAACCTACCTCGGGAAGTTGCACCACCTCGCCGCCATTTTTAAGGAGCTTGATCCAAAACTCCCAGTCCTCTCTACCCAACTGCATGTCCTCGGAAAATCCTCCTACCGCCAACGCATCCGCTTTGCGAAAAAGGGCAGATACAAAAATCATGTTGTCCTTGGCCAGCTGCTGTAGGCTAAAAGGTTTTAGTTTCCAGGGCTTGCGACCTGAGTCGGAGAATTTCTCTGCACGGCAGTACACTACTTTCACTTCGGGACGAGAGGTAAGAATAGCGATACCTTTATTAATGTAGGTTGCGGAAATCAGGTCGTCACCGTCCAGTGGCAAAATGTATTCCCCTTGGGCAGCTGTAAGACCTGCATTTCGGGCTTTGGTGACGCCAGCGTTGGCTTGGTCGAGTACCCGAACTTCTGGATGCTGGACTTCCAATTCCTTCGCGGTTTCCAAGGAATTGTCCGTGGAACCGTCATTGATGATGATGATTTCGAGTGGGCGATAGGTAGAGGCTAGCGCAGATTGGATGGTTTCCTTCAAGTAAATCCCCTGGTTGTAACAAGGGACAATGACAGAAATCAATCCTGGGGTCATGCGGTAAAGAAGGAAGCAAATTCACCCAAGGGCTTTTGCAGAGCAAGGGTATTTGGGCCAAATTTCTTCAACTGGTAATTCTGTTCCTCCAACAATTGCAGGCAGGCGGCATAATCTGCTGCATTCAAGCCCACATTTTCAAAGATGATGGCCTGCGGACGGGTTCTGGGGATATCAAAAATCCGGATGACCTCCAAGTCGTAGCCTTCTGCATCGATTTGAAGCAAGTCAATATGCTGCAAGCCATAGGTTTGAATCAGCGTGGCAGGTGCAATCACTTGCACCTCTTCCTGACTGATCCACTGGCTTTGGTCGGTAGGAATCTCAATGCCAAATCGTTTGCAGTTGGAGGCTACAATGCCGTCTTCAAAGGCCTTTTCAATTTTCTCCTTGGAAAAGGAGGCCAGGCCAGTTGCCCAACGCATGGACGAAAATCCAACTTTGTAGATCGGCTGGGTGCCGTCTTTTTCGCCAATCGCGGCGCAGAGTGGGTGGATGCCTTTGTTTTTGGCGTAGATCTTGGTCAGGAATTCATTAAAAACATCTGGCTGTGGCTCCAAAAGGACTCCCTTCCAATCGTCTCTTTTGATAAACTTGTGGATGGGGTCGTGGGTGATGCCGTCATTGGCGCCGATTTGTACCACCGTAAAATTCCCCGGCTTTGACTTCGAGTACTGACTCAAAAAGTCAGAGAGGCTCCCCTTTTTGGGTTTGTAAAGATTCCTGTAGAAACCGATAAACAGGGGATTATTCGAGGCACTCATGTTGAAACGAACCATTTTCCAGCGCTGCTGAAGGTTTCTTTTTAAGGACTGGAATGGGGAGGAGTTCGTAGCCATAATGCGATTGGGGGGAGGTAAAACAACCTCGGTTCAAAATTACCATTTTTTGTGAAACTTGATGAGTCTTCTGAGTTCTTGCATTTTGGTTACCTTTGCGGTTACTAATCCAATGCCCTAGCATGTCGAGAAGCCTTGTCTTCTTATTTCTTTCCTTTTTTCTGATAGGAATTCTCCCGGCCCAAAGCAGATGGGACAGTGGTTATGTAGCGGCGGAGCCTGAATTATTTGTACTTAGGACCTACTTATCCCATAAGTATACGGCACTCTACTTCCCCAGTGAAGGTCTTCGGTACCAGCCAAACAGTGGGTTGAATTTAGGAATTGGATTTACGTATCAAAATCTGACCCTCAATCTAGCTTTTCCTCCTGGCTTTTTGAATAGCAGCAGAGAACCTGATTTTCCTCGATTTTTGGATCTTCAGGGACATTTTTACCCGAGAAACTGGGTCATTGATTTTTTTGGACAGTTTTATAAGGGGTATCGGATTCCATATGGAATCGGAGATGGACAACCCTACTTACGTCCAGACTTGGATGTACTTAAAGTTGGGATCCATGCCAATTACATTTTCAAAGGAGATAAAATCTCTTTGCCTGCAGCAATGCATCAGTCATCAATTCAAAAAAAATCAGTGATTTCTCCACTGTTGGGTTTTGAGATGTACCGAGTACAGGTGGCAGGGGATTCTTTGATTTTCCCTTCCCAGCTTGTGCCCAAACAGAATTACCAACAAGCCGATTTTTTCCAACTGGGCCCCAATGCAGGCCTAATAGGCACCTTGGTGCTTGGGAAGGGATTTTTTGCAACCGGGAGTTTCACCGGAAATCTAGCCCTTGGATCCACCTGGAATTCGGGTGCTACAGGAGGAAATTGGAATCTGAATTGGGGAACCCATGCCCGTGCCTATGTGGGTTACAATGGCCCACGGTTTGGGGTGAATGTGAACTATGTCTACAAAACCTTGGCGCTGCAGCCAGTAGCAAATTGGACCCAAGAAGTGCAAACAGGCAACTACCGCTTCATTCTAGTTTATAAAATTCGCCCTTCTGAAAAATTTGCTTCCTCCATTGCCAAGTATCATCCGAATAGAATTTTTGGAAAGTAGCGAGAGAGTGGCGCTCAAAATTTTAACTTTGAGTAATCAATGAATCCACTCCCATGAACGATCTTTTTGGCATCCAGCAGTCTTTAAAAAATCTTGGCATTCAAGAATCCAATTTGGGTTCTTCCACCGGTATGACCTGGCTCGACTCAGGAGCCATTTCCTTGGTCTCTTTTTCTCCAGCCGATGGCAAAAAAATAGCATCCGTACAGCTGGCAACCGAGGAAACTTACGAGGCAGTGGTTGCGCAAGCTTTGGTAGCCTTTGAAACGTGGAGGAATGTGCCTGCTCCCAAGCGGGGTGACATTGTCCGAGAGATTGGCAATGCCTTGCGCGAGGTGAAGGCCGATTTGGGTAAGTTGGTGTCTTATGAGATGGGCAAATCCTACCAGGAGGGTTTGGGTGAGGTACAGGAGATGATTGACATTTGTGATTTTGCAGTAGGTCTATCCCGACAGTTGTATGGATTGACCATGCATTCTGAGCGTCCGGGTCACCGCATGTACGAGCAGTGGCATGCGCTCGGGGTGGTAGGCATTATTTCGGCCTTCAACTTCCCGGTAGCTGTATGGTCTTGGAATACCGCCTTGGCTTGGGTATGTGGGGATGTGTGTTTGTGGAAGCCTTCCGAAAAAGCCCCACTTTCTGCCATTGCCTGCCAGCAGATTGTTGCAAAAATATTTGCCCAGCACAAGTTGCCGGAAGGGATTTCCAACTTGCTCGTTGGGGATGCGTCGATTGGCGCTTTGCTTTCTCATGATTCTCGAATTCCGCTGGTATCTGCCACTGGCTCCACCCGCATGGGCAAGGCCGTTGGCAAGGCGGTGGGTGAGCGACTAGGTCGTTCCTTACTGGAACTTGGGGGCAACAATGCCATCATCATCACCGAGCATGCCGATTTGGAGATTGCAATTCGTGGCGCCTTGTTTGGGGCGGTAGGTACCGCAGGTCAACGCTGCACCACTACGCGACGCTTGATTGTCCAGGAAAGTGTATACGAAACCGTAAAGAATAGACTAGCCACTGCTTTTGGCAAGTTGGTCATCGGCAATCCTTTGGATGAAAAAAACCATGTAGGTCCATTAATCGATACCCAGGCGGTCGAGCAATACTTAGTGGCTATCAAACAGGTAAAAGCGGCTGGAGGAAAAGCGGTAGTCGAAGGAGGGGTACTTACTGGAGTAGGCTACGAATCCGGCTGCTACGTGAAGCCAGCCATCTATGAGGCAGAAAATCACTTCGATATCGTGCAGCACGAGACTTTTGCGCCCATCTTGTATTTGATCAAGTACAGCACGCTTCCGGAAGCTATTGCCTTGCAGAATGGCGTGCCACAGGGACTTTCTTCGGCCATCATGACCACGAACATGCGGGAAGCGGAAGCCTTCCTTGCCGTTTCTGGTTCTGATTGTGGCATTGCCAATGTCAATATCGGTACTTCGGGAGCGGAGATTGGCGGTGCTTTTGGGGGAGAAAAAGAA
Organism: Algoriphagus sp.; assembly: GCA_023255285.1. Lineage (GTDB taxonomy): Bacteria > Bacteroidota > Bacteroidia > Cytophagales > Cyclobacteriaceae > Algoriphagus. The sequence continues at coordinate 1,916 of JALRIY010000141.1, read as the reverse complement.
ACGGGCGGAGGACGCGAGTCGGGCTCCGATTCCTGGAAGGCCTACATGAGACGCCAAACAAATACGATCAACTATTCCACCCAGCTGCCGCTAGCGCAGGGGATTAAGTTTGATATATGATTTGAATTGTCGACAGATGACGGTCCACGGTCAACTGCAGGTTTGTATAAATTTGAAAACTGAAGTCCTGTATAAACCTTTTTTCCTACCCTGCCCAACCCTCCCTATCGAGGCTGCGGTATTGAATGGCTTCGGCCAGGTGCTCCACACGGATGTCTTCGCTATCGGCAATATCTGCAATGGTGCGGGCGACTTTGAGGATGCGGTCATAGGCCCGAGCGGAGAGGCCAAGTCGCTCCATGGCGGTTTTGAGTAGGGTTTTACCGGCCTCAGAAATCTGACAGACCTGCTTGACCTGATGGGAGGGCATCATCGCATTGCAGAATACCTCCGGATTACTTTCAAATCGGATTTTTTGTCGCTCCCGCCCTTTAATCACCCGTTCCCGGATGTCTCTACTGGACTCACTTTTGCGAGTAGAGGTCATTTCCTCAAATTTGACGGGGGTCACTTCCACATGCAAGTCGATGCGGTCGAGTAGGGGTCCGCTGACCTTATTCAAGTAGCGCTGCACGATACCCGGACCACAGACACACTCTTTTTCGGGATGGTTGTAGTAGCCACAAGGGCAAGGATTCATGCTAGCGATGAGCATAAAGTTGGCCGGGAAATCCACCGATACCTTGGCCCGGCTGATGGTGACTTTGCGCTCCTCCAGCGGCTGCCTCATCACCTCCAGTACGGAGCGCTTGAATTCGGGGAGCTCGTCCAAAAACAATACTCCATGATGGGCCAGAGAAATCTCCCCAGGCTGTGGATTGCCTCCTCCACCGACTAAAGCGACATCGGAAATGGTGTGATGCGGACTGCGAAAAGGGCGCTGTGCCAGTAGGGAGGCATGCTTTCCCAGTCTGCCAGCGACGGAGTGGATTTTGGTAGCTTCCAGTGCTTCCTGCAAACTCAGTGGAGGGAGGATAGAGGGCAAGCGCTTGGCTAACATGGTTTTGCCTGCTCCTGGAGGGCCGATCATGATCACGTTATGTCCTCCTGCAGCAGCAATCTCCATGGCGCGTTTGATGTTTTCCTGTCCTTGTACGTCCGCAAAGTCAAACTCAGGGCTATCGGTGGAGTGATAAAAAATCTCTCGGGTATCGGTTACGAGCGGTTCGATCTGGAGGTGCCCCTGCAAAAAGTCCGAAGCCTGGTCGAGCGTCTCCACACCGATGATATCCAAACTATTCACAATGGAAGCCTCCTTGGCATTCTCGATGGGAAGGATAAATCCCTTGAAGCCCCGCTTTCGGGCTTCGATGGCGATGGGAAGTACCCCTTTGATGGGTCTGAGTTTGCCGTCTAGGGAGAGTTCCCCCATCAGCACATACTGGTCCAGGGTAGGGTAATTCACTTGTTCGGAGGCTTGGAGGATGCCCATGGCTATGGGGAGGTCGTAGGCGGAGCCTTCCTTGCGCAGGTCTGCAGGAGCCAGATTGACCACGACGCGCTGCCGAGGCATGCGGTAGCCGAAGTACTTGAGTGCCGATTCCACACGCTGCTGGGATTCTTTGACCGCGGAGTCGGGCAATCCCACCATAAAGAAGTTGGTGCCCTGGCCTACATTGACCTCGATGGTGATGAGGTTGGCGTCCACACCGGAGACGGCGCTTCCAAAAGTTTTTGCAACCATGATTGAGTCTAAAAAAAGTGTTCCTACGAATATAGCCTATTTTACAAGGGATTCTTCGAAGGGCCAATTTTTTCTATTCGCATATTGCCCCTCTTGGGCAATTCCTAAACTTTTACCAGCGGATTGAATTGATTTGTCTCACGCAGATTGGTAAGGAAAAAGACGCTGATTT
>JALRIY010000140.1 GCA_023255285.1 Algoriphagus sp. | reverse complement strand
AAAAGGTTGGGGAGCAGTCAAGCCGGCATGAGAAATCCAGGCTAGGCTATGCTCATTGTGAAAGGCATCTAGGATATCCATCCCCCGGTCAATTACTAATTTAAACCGAAGTCCTGTTCCAGTATTTACCCAAGCTATTCTAGCGCCCTTTCCTGCCCCATTATCGACAATAGCAGTCTCTATCCCTCCCAATTGGTGTGAATTTGAAAGTTTATACTTCCAAGATGATAAATTTTCAAGGTTCATTTTGGGTCTTTAGATTGCGGTGTAACCTATAAAAAAGGCTTTCTGCGACTATCCTGCCCTATATGGTACGCACACAAAAATTAAACATTAATATAAGTAAAAAGAAAAATATAATTTTACCATTACTCTAAAAATAAATTTAAAATAGGATGCAATAGAAAAAGGGATACAAAATACGTTTGTACCCCTTTCTTGTACTCAATTGTTACTTTAATCTATCTTTGTTTTAATAAAATATTTTTGAACATCACTTGCATTGGAGGCCCCACATGCATTTGCATTCCCATCAATCCTTTTAGCTTCCTGTTTTTAGAATCTTCATCGTGAACTTCACTCATTAATATTCCATTAACATAATGCTTCAATACATTTCCTTGTGCCACAACATGTATTGAATTCCACGCTCCTTTCTTGATTAGATTACCCAACTCTGTTCGATCACCTAAATCTGCTTCCAAATTTAGCCCTTTCCATGCATTCCTTTCTACGAATTCCCTGATGTTTACGATACTATCTGGCTGGGAATTAATTCTTGTTTTTTGTCCTCTATATGCTAGCGTAGTCCGCTTTCTTTCCTCATAATTTTGTCCTGTATAACGGTTGCCTCCATCAATGTCTGCTTGATAGCCGCTCAATGCATAGGGGACATCAGTAAAGCGATCACTTCTATATTGCACTCCTGAATTCCCAGTTTCAGAAATCCAAAAATCCATTTTAAGTTCAAAATCAGCTACTTCTCCACCTTTCCAGATGATGAATGTATTTGCTTTCAAAGGATTTTCAGTAGAGGTTTCGCCAAATATTGCTCCCTCTTTCACTGTCCATTTGGTAGGGTCATATTCCCAACCTTCCAAGGATTTACCATCAAATATTGAAAGAAAATCTGACTGTGGTAAAGCGGGCTTATCCAGGTAAAACTCCTTTTTTAGAAAAAAACTAGAGCCTTTCAATAAGGTGTTTTGCCGAAAAGAACTTAATCCAACCAATGCCAAAAAGGCTATCCCCAACCAAATAAATACACTTTTTTTAGTATCAAATAACTTCATCATCGCTGGGCGGTGGTTTGATTTTTATAAACTACATGGTCGGCATTTCCCCCAGAAATTAAATACGCAATCAAATCCTTTAATTCCTCTTCATTTAGCCTATTGATTAATCCTGGCATCATGATGGAAACTTCAGCGTTCTTTTTTAAGACTACCGTATTTTTTGAAACCGTCTTTATCATATCTGGTGCAAAAGGATTTTGCGAGATGTAGTAGTTTTGAGCATCTTCATCATTCAGTTTACCTACAATTGAACCCCCTTCCTTCAATTCCAATACGGTAGCATGGTATTGATCTGAAATAGTTTCACTTGGGTTGATTGTTGCCACAAGAATATCTTTTGGAGAGAATCGAGTTCCTAACTGAGTCAAGTCTGGACCAATGATCCCTCCTTCTCCTTGCATAGTATGACAAGATTGGCACAATGTAGCTGCATACATTGCTTTTCCTCTAACTAAGTCTCTCCCTGTTAAATTAGCAACTAGAGGTTCTGCTTCCTCAAGTGTCCATCTTCTTCCAGGACCTTCAGGTTGTACACCAGAATTGACAATATCATTCCCATTGGCTGTCAATAATTTACCTCCAGACAACTCATCGTATTTTTCAAAATCAGCTTTATCCACACTAGAAAGAGCCATTTTTCGAGCCCGATCTAGGAAGCCTACGTAACTGCGCCCTCCTTTGTAGGAAGTAAGCGCATTTTTGATCCATCCAAAATATTCGGCTCGTTGGGCTGGAGTCCAGCCTGTATCGGCTCCGCCCAAAACAGTAGCATAGAAAGTAGCTTGTGCAGGAGGAACGTTAGCCAGCATATTTGCTATATCCAAACCATATTGAGGGTTTCGGAAAATCAAATCAGAAGAGGCCGTAAATGTCTTTTGATAGTTGGGATCATCCTTGGCATTTTTCAGCAAGGCTAAGGTCTTTTCTACTGCCGAAGGAGCGTCCAAATGAGTCAACAAAATACTCATGGATCGATCCAATAGGTTGTCATTAGCTGGGAAGTTTGGATCTAGATAGGCGGTTAATTGTGGTTTAACAGCAGCCGCACCTTTACCGTATCTATAAAGAATAATTTCAATAGTACGAAGTAAATCCTGCTTGTCTTTTGTAGAAAGTAATTTGAAATCAACCTCCATCAAACTTGTTAGCATTGCTTCTGCATCTGAATCAGAAGCATGATGCGCAAAGGCAAGAATAGCTTGAATTTTCTTTATTGGATCATTTTCGACCATTGCTCTATCCTTCCAAGTGGCTGCAGGCTGATGTTCCAAAACAATCCTTGCTGCATACTGAACATGCCTATCTGAATGGCTCAATTGAGCCCAAGCCTTTTCAATTCCCTCAGATGTAGCATCCTTATGATGGTATTGTTCTAAATCTCTTCTGATTTTTGCAGCTTCAGGAAGATCTGCTTCAGTCATGGGGGTATAGGTATCCAATTCCCCTTTGTAAGTAACTCGATAAAGATCTGATTCCAATCTCCTTCCACCTGTAGCAAAGTAAAATGCACCATCAGGCCCGATGATTCCATCGGTCAATGGAAGTGGTGAGCCAGAAATAAATTCTTCTGCACTAGCATCATAGGTAGCTCCATTTGGTGTTAAATGAATCGCATAAATAATTCCAAAGCTCCAATCAAACGCATAGAGTGCTTTTTTATATTTACTAGGAAAGTTTGCTTTAAACCCAAACATAGCATTGGTAGGCGAGCCTTGTCCTATATTCAAAATTCCTGGTAGATTGTCTGGATAATTTGGTGACCACTTGGAATTACCTGTTCTCCATCCAAATTCAGCTCCACTAATCACGTGATTAATTCGAGTAGGGCGATACCAAGGCATTCCAAAATCCCATTCCATGTCTGCATCGTAGGCAAAAATATCTCCTACTTCATTGTAGTCGAAATCAAAAGCATTTCTAAAACCAGCACCAATCAATTCCCAATCTTTTCCTTCTGGATCAATTCTAGCAATCCATCCTCCAGGAGCCATTCGATTATTTGCATGGCCGCGAGGGTCTTTGATCAATGGAAAAAGGTTGTCCTCTTGCCAAACTTTTGGCAACCGGTAATGATTCATTTCTGGAACATCCACGTGGTTACCTGCAATCAGGTAAATCCCTTTTCCGTCTGGAGTGAGCTTCATGGAATGTGGCCCATGCTCCCCTTGCTGACCCTTCAATTCACGGATCGTGGTCACTGACTCAAACTGATCATCCCCATCTAAGTCTTGGATGCGATACAATCCAGTAGGCTTAGAAAAGCGCTCGTTGGGGTTGTGATTGACCATGACATAAAGTGAATTGAAGGCAAAAAGTAAACCCTGTGCATAGCCCATACCTACTAGGGTATCTGCCACATTGCCGACATGAAGTTTTTCCACCTTTGGTTTTAAGGTAGAATCTGAGCCGATTGGAGGCAATTCCAGACGATAGAGATACCCATACTGATCCGAAGTGATCATTCTTCCCTTATCATCAAAGGTCATGGCTACCCAAGAGCCTTGGTCATTTTCTCCAGGACTATAAAGCAATTCTGCCTCAAAGCCTGCGGGTAATCTTAGTTTATCGAGTTTTGGAATGCCCGTTAGTTTTCGGCCAAAATCCTCGTTGGTAGCGCAAGAGGTAATCAATACCACGGCACCTATTAAGAAAAGATGAAGTAGAGGGATTTTTTTAAAGACCATGAGATTTGGATTTAGTGAATTTCAGATAAGGAAAATTTCTAATCAAGTTCGTAAAAATTTTAGAATTTAGATAGCATTAATTTAGGCATAATTACTTACTCAAACATTTAATAACTGTCCTGCTATGTCGGCCTAAAAAATAACCCAGCCTCAGTTGAATTTTAGGAGGCTGGGCAATTAACTTAAAGAAAACCAAATTAAAAATAAGGACTTAAATCAGACTCGGCAGCTGGATAGGCATAATACTTATTCAAATTAGTAAAAGCATTATTTCTAGGAACAGCTCCTGGCAAAGGTGGATAGTAATAATCTAAAGGATTTGCTATTATTCTTCGACCATATGCGCCAATAATCTCTTGGATTCTATCCGTTCTTTGTATATCAAACCATCGTTTGTTTTCAAAGGCCAATTCTACTCTTCTTTCTTTAAATATAGCTTCTCTCACATCAGTTTGATTTGAGGCGGTAGTAGCCGGAAGGCCTGCGCGTGAACGAACTTGATTTAAAAATCCAACTGCAGCACTTGTTTTTCCCTGCTCATTAGAAGCCTCCGCTAAGAATAATAAAACCTCAGCGTAGCGATAAACAGGCCAATTCATTCCATGATTATTGTGTTGGGAATGATTACTTTGAAACTTTTTGATGTACGGATATACCTTATTAGCCCTAAAACTTCCTTTTAATTCAACGTAACCAATTGAGACGTTTTTTCGGGTATCTCCATCTTCATATGCAGCTATAATATCAGGTGTAGGGATATTATTTCCTTCTCCATCAATATTTTGCGGATTACTAGTACCCATAATTGGTTTCAATTCTGCCGCAGAAATTGGTCTTGGCATAAATTGATACATAAAATTTCCATTTAGGCCTGCTGAACCTTCCAAATACTGTACCTCAAAAACGGATTCTGCATTATTCTTATTTGAGGAATTCTTAGAAAAAGCCAAGTCATAAGATCCCATTAAGGAATATCCTCCAGTCGTAACTGGGGATAGCACCTGTTCGGCTTCACCCCATTTCTTTAGGTTGATATATACATTTCCCAACAAGGTCCGAGCCGAACCTTCAGTTGCCCGACCTGCTTCTTGTTTGGATTTATTCGGTAAAAGTGGAATTGCCGTGGTTAAGTCCGAAATAATCTGAGCATATACTTCAGCTTCATCGGATAAAGGCAACGCAGCTTCTTCTCTAGATCCCACGGGAGTTAGGTGAAGTGGCACATCACCAAAGTATCTTACTAATTCAAAATAGGCAAATGCTCTAAGAAATAATGCCTGACCTTTTATATTAGCTTTTGCAGCAGCATCAAAATCCACTTCATCGATTAAAGAAAGAATCTGATTTGTTCTTGCGATAATCAAATAATCTTGTCTCCACTGATTCAGCACGTGCGTATTAGCAGAGGTACCATTTGATTCTGGGACCGAAAAATCAGCCAAATCTTCTTGATTGTCAGTTGCACCAAAAAGAACATTTCTAGCATAATAAGTATTGTCAGAATGCATTTCACCTAGCAACCATGCTCTATCATTGAATATCGTCCTTAATGGAGCATAGGCTGCATTTACCGCTTGTTCAAAGTCCTTTTGACTTTTAAAGAAGGTAGCTGAACTCAATCGAGTTTCAGGCACAACAGTAAGAAAGTCCTCACAGCTAGTTAGAAAAAAACTGGCTATAAAAAAGACTGGGATATATTTTTTCATTTTTGTCATAATTTAAGTTGATTAGAAAGACCAGCGTAAGCCATTTAGAATGTAACATTAACCCCAAAAGTCAAGGTTCTTGGAATTGGATACGGAGCCAAGTCAACACCTGGACTTAAATTACCCCCATCTCCCTGGCCATTATTTTGCATACTTACCTCAGGATTTGATCCCCCCCAATAAGGAGTAAATACCCACATATTTTGTCCTGAAAAATATAAACGTGCAGACTTTACAGATTTTGGAAGCTTAGTGAAGGTATAGCCCAATGTTATATTTCTTACTGTAAAGTAAGAACCGTCCCAAACGAAATTACTATTCGCCCAGTCTCTCTCAATACCAGTTACGTTACCCCCACCAACTGTAGTTCCAAATATCCCATCTCCAGGATTTTCAGGAGATCT
>JALRIY010000013.1 GCA_023255285.1 Algoriphagus sp. | reverse complement strand
TCTTTGGATTTGATCCAGACAGTCCAGTGTAAAAGGGGGCTACTCTGTTTTTAATGATCGCTTCTGCTGTTTCAATGGTTTTGCCAGAGACCGCAATCAAACCAATATTATCCAGTAAAATGGAACCCTCGGGATTAACTGTAGCTTCGTAGTACTTTTCTGATTCTCCATAGATGTCCACATAGAGGAGATCTCCTGGACCCAAAATGTAATTTTTGGGTGTTGCCTGGTTTAAACTAGGCTCAAAGCTGAGTTTTCGGTTTTTTTGGAAAAACAAGGTGCTACCAAAAATGAGGGTATCTATTTTTTTAGTATCGATCAATTCTTGAGTTTCAAGTAAACCACGGGTGATGTCATTCAAGTCGATTTGTTCACGTGTGGATCTTTTGGAAACATTGGTTGATCTTGACTTGCTGGAGCCCGTAGTTAAGCCCTCAATTCTGTTTCTTAGTTTTTCAACTTCTCCTGAAGGCATGCCGCGCATTTGAGCCATCATGAGGAAGTCCGTGCTGCTCAGTCCCGCATCTTGAGCTCGCTTGACCAATTCCTCGATTTGATCATCACTGAGCTGATCCACGCGTATGGTGTTGAGGTCTATGTTTTGCTGTGCAAAAACGGATGTTGGCGTAATGAACCAGAAGCAAAGGAGTACTAAAAAGTAGGTAAATTTGTGAAAAGACTTCATCATTAAAATGGAATTCCGTGGGGTGTAGTAGAATCTAATGGATAAAAATCCGTTTAATTCTTAATTATACCAAATGAATAATCAGATTTGAGTAAATGTGTTTGACTTTTAACCGCTGATTTCAAACTAATTATCCCAAAAACGACAGCCGTATAGCCATGTAATTTCAGCAGTATAGGAGTTTAAGCATTCGTCTTCTGTAGAATTGTTGGGCTTTCTTTAACTTGCCAAAAAAATAAATTAATGCATATCCGCCTCTTTCTCCTGCTATTGGTCACCGTGCTTATTTCTTGTCAACCTTCAGAGAACACCTGTGCCCTAGACGAAGAACGGTTATATGGTCGAGAAGAATTGACTATTCAACGTTTGGAACTGGCTTTTTTTGGAGCAAAAAGCAAGGAGGAGATGGTTTCTTTATTAAGGAAATATCCGGAAGTATCTTCCAAAGCACTCGGCTTAAATATGTATCCGAATATAGATTCTTTGGCGGAGGATCTGCTACGCCTGCATCAAGATTCGGCGATGAAAGAATTGAATAAAGCTGTGGTCAAGGAGTTTGCCAATCTGTCAGATATTAAAGTAGAGTTAGAGCAAGCTTTTGCCTATTTAAAAAGCTATTATCCCGACTTCAAGGCGCCTAAGGTTTACACCTATGTGTCTGGTTTCGGATTTGACTTGATTATAGACGAAGATGTGATCGTGATTGGGCTAGATTATTTTTTGCCGAGTGACCACGTTTTCCAACCCGATATTCCTAGGTATCTTGCTTCGCGTTACGAGCGCAATTACCTCGTTCCCATGCTTGTGTTGGCAATATCTTCGAGCTACAATGAAATTGACTCTAAGGACAACACCCTGTTGGCGGAGATGATTTACTATGGAAAAGCCTATCATTTCGTCAAATCCATCCTTCCATGTACTTCTGACCAGTACCTAATTGGATATACCCCCGAAGAAATTCAAGCGTGCTGGGATAATGAGGATATCATTTGGGCTCATTTTATTGAAAATGAATTGTTGTTCCAAACCAATCCCTTTGAAATCCGAAAGTACATTGGAGAAGCCCCATCTACAGACGCAATTAGTGCCGATGCTCCTGGCAGAATTGGGCGTTGGATTGGGTGGAATATAGTGGAACAATTTGCTAGTAATGGGAACCGATCCTTGGAGGAAGTCATGCAAGAATCGGATGTTAAAATGCTTTTTAAAGCATCCAAATACCGTCCTCGAGGGTGAGAATGAAATAAGTGAATAGTAGGGGTGTGGGCAAAAATTTGTTTTGGAATTATATTTCCCTGTCTTGTTTACTGGTTTTTTGAAAATGTTTGCAAAGGGCCGTGATGGCACAGGCATTGCATTTGGGACTTCTTGCCAAGCAAGTATAGCGCCCATGAAGAATCAACCAGTGGTGGGCCTTGTGAATGTGCTCTTTGGGCAAATGCTTGGTCAATTGCTTTTCTACTTCTAAGGGAGTCTTGGCAGTTAGCGGCACTAGCCCCAAGCGCCTGGAAACCCGATATACATGGGTGTCTACCGCCATATTGGGTTGTTGCCAAATGACAGAGGTGATCACAGTCGCTGTTTTTCTGCCGACCCCAGGAAGTTTGACCAACTCTTCTACAGTAGAGGGGACCTCTCCTGCAAATTCATCCAGTAGCATTTTACCCAATCCAATCAGGTGCTTGGTTTTGTTGTTGGGGTAAGAAACGGATCGGATGAAGGGAAAGAGTTCATCAAAGTGGGTTGCTGCGAGGTGTTCTGGGGTGGGAAAGTGCTTGAAAAGTTCACGGGTAACGATATTTACCCGCTTGTCGGTGCATTGAGCGGAGAGGACTACGGCTACCAAGAGTTGAAAAGGATTGTCGTAGTTTAGTTCGGTTTCTGCCACAGGCATGTTTTCCGAAAAATGCTGGATAAAGGCTTCGTACCGCTGTTTTTTAAGCATGGAATCTATGTTCTTGGACTGAACGTCTAAGTTAGACAGAGTACGACTCTTCCAAACTCTTGGGCCGAAAATAATTTCAAAAAGTCAGTTTTGGAGAAAGAATTAGTTTCGAATTCGCCACTCTTTGGGATAATAGTTGTTTACCCGGTTACCCAAATTCTTTATCCATCCCAAGGAGAGTTTTTGGTAGGTAAGGAGTACCCAGCCTAGAGGTAGATTAGTATAGGACAGGTCCTTTTTTCGTAAATAGGCCAAGGCTTCCTTTTTGGTCAACTCCTGCTGAGGAAACCCATTTTTAGGTAGCGTGGATAGAGCCCATTCGTGGCTAGGAACCCATTCTTTTTGGTATTTTTTGCCAAGTTCCACACCGAAATACCGCACACTCAGCACCTGCGCTAGCTTTTCCAGCTCCTGGGTATAATTGCCCTGAATACGGAAATAAGTCTCCTGCAGCAGGTAAAATTTGCCCGTTCCATCTCCCCCTACCTCTTGTTCCAATTCGACAGATTCCTTTTCCCCCACGCGCTTGAGGCTATGGTGTTTGAATTCTTTATTGCTAGGAGCCACTTGTGTATAAGCTCCCTCCGGTCTGCGTAAGGCGGTAATAAAAAACCCCTCTCCTGCTACCTTGTGTGGAAAAAAGCGGTAGCCATAGAAGGTCCCATCCTCCGTATTCACTTCTGTTTCCACGACACCCCAGCTGGGATTTAAGGGGATACGGACGGGTTCATAAGCAAATTCTTCGGTTAAGAAGCGAAGAATCTCTTCATTTTCTTTCTCATTAAAGGTGCAAGTAGCGTAGAGCAAATAGCCCCCTCCCTTAACCAACTCTCCCGCTGTATCTACTATGCGTTTTTGGCGGGCCGAACAAAGCAGTACGTTTTCAGGAGACCATTCGGCTCGAGCTTGAGGATCTTTGCGAAACATTCCCTCTCCAGAGCAGGGCGCATCTACAAGTACCAGGTCAAAGAAACCATCCAGTGGAGAAAAATGCTCAGGGTCATTGTGGGTTACCACCGTATTTCCTAGTCCCCATTTAATTACATTTTCCTTTAGAATTTGCGTACGTGCGGCAATTACTTCATTGGCCACTAAGAGCCCTTCTTCGCCCAAGTAACTGGAGAGCAAGGTGCTTTTTCCCCCTGGAGCTGCTGCCATATCGAGGTAAACTCCCTTTGGGATTTTCAGGGATTCGAGAATGTGGGAGATAAACATGGAGGAAGCCTCCTGGACGTAGTAGGCTCCAGCATGGAAGGTAGGATCCATTGTGAAGCTGGGTCGCTCTTCTAAAAAATATCCGTCTTTAGCCCAGGGAATGGGTTGTTTTGAAAATAAAATAGGTGCCGACTTCTTCCAGTTGAGTCGAATGGAGGTTTGAGCGGGACGCTCCAAACTCTCTTTGAATAGAATATATTCTGCTGGCCCCACTAGTGCCTGCATTTGAGATTCAAACGCCTCTGGAAGTTGATTTTCGGCCATCTGACAAATATAATGAATCTAGCAGCAGTTTTGGGATTGCTGCTAGATTCGAAAGAGGGTCTCTGATGGTGAATTAGGAATCGTCTTCCTCCTCGTCAAAATCTTCCTCCTCGTCTTCGCCCATTTCAAACATGGAACTAAACAGATCTTTAAATTGAAGTCCCGTGTCGAGCAACTTTTTACTCAATTGGGAATATTCGGCTAAACCGTGGAGTGCAAACTCCATGTAGAATTCCCGTTCATTTTCAGGAAGAAACTCCACCAATTGGGTGACTACTTCTTCCAAACCAGGGACATTATGCAGCTCGCTTTTATAGGCTTTGTCGCTCAGGTCACTTAGGAGGTCCAGCTCGTTGCCTTCTCCAAACCAGGCCAATGGAATCACATAGGGATTGCCAGACTTCTCTTTTTTCTTTTGTTCTGGCGATGGAAAATACTGCACAAATTGACTGCGTATCGCTTTACCAATCAAGTTGTAAGCCACCAATCCCGCACCCTCCTGTTCTCCTTCGTAGACGAGTTCTACCTTTCCTGTAATGGCGGGAATGACACCTATCAAATCGGATATACGAAGGACCGTAGTTGATTCATTGTTTCGATACATGCGTCTTTCTGCAGCGGAAATCAAATTCTCATAGGCAGAAATGGTTAGTCGTGCAGACACCCCACTTTTTTCATCCACAAATTCAGAGTGACGGGCTTCAATAGCAATTTGTTCGATCAGGTCTTTCATCAGTTCCGGTACATGAATATGGGCAACGGGCTTTCCTTCAAGCCGCGCTTCTTGTCCGGTGATTTTCTTTCCTATAGCGATGGACTTGGGGTAGTGGGTGATGATTTGACTTTCAATTCGGTCTTTTAGTGGTGTGACAATGCTACCTCTGTTGGTATAGTCCTCTGGGTTGGCAGTGAAGATAAATTGAATGTCTAGAGGTAGGCGTAGTTTGAATCCTCTGATTTGGATATCTCCTTCCTGTAGAATATTAAATAAAGCCACCTGAATACGTGCTTGGAGGTCAGGAAGCTCGTTAATTACAAAAATACAGCGGTGTGAACGAGGAACGAGCCCATAGTGAATTACGCGTTCGTCGTTGTAATTTAATTTTAGCGTAGCAGCCTTGATGGGATCCACATCGCCAATCAAGTCTGCAACGGATACGTCTGGGGTAGCTAATTTCTCTGCATAGCGCTCGGATCGTGGTAGCCAAGTGATGGGAGATTGATCCCCTTTTTCTTCAATCAGGTTTTTACCAAAGGTGCTGAGCGGAAGAAGCGGATCTTCATTGAGCTCTGATCCGTAGAGCACCGGCACGTATTCGTCCAAGAGTAGGGTCATCATCCGAGCGATTCTGGTTTTGGCCTGTCCTCGCAATCCGAGTAAGTTGATGTTGTGTCGGGAAAGAATGGCCCGTTCAATGTCTGGAATGACGGTGTCTTCATAGCCCCAAACCCCTTCAAATACATTTTCCTTTGTTTTGATTTTTTGGATCAGGTTGTCTCGAAGTTCCTCTTTGATGGACTTCGGGCTGTAGCCTGCTGCCTTCAATTGTCCTAGAGTTTTGATTTGAAGGAGTTGCTCTCCTTTAAGGTGTGCGTAATCCATGCTAAAAGCGTTTGGTTCGGTTTCGTCTGTAATCTTCAAAAATTAAATCTCCCAGCCCTTTCAAGCTGCTGTAATAGGCATTGCCATTGTTGACCTTTGTAAATTCCTTCACAAACTCTTTGAGGTAGGGGTCCGAAGCAATCATAAAGGTGGTTACGGGAATTTTTAGTTTCCTGCATTGAGCGGCAAGTTTGAGGGTTTCTGCCAAAATCTTGCTGTCAATGCCAAAGGCATTTTTGTAGTACTTGATGCCCACTTTCAAGCAGGTAGGTTTGCCATCGGTGATCATAAATATCTGCTTGTTTGGATTTTTTCTTCTACGCAATAAATCCATGGCCAGCTCGAGACCAGCTACTGTATTTGTATGGTAGGGCCCCACTTGCAGGTAGGGCAAATCTTTGATTTCGATTTGCCAAGCATCATTTCCAAAGACTATGATGTCTAAGGTATCTTTGGGGTAGCGGGTTTTGATTAGTTCGGCCAAGGCCATCGCTACCTTCTTGGCAGGGGTAATGCGGTCCTCTCCATACAAAATCATGGAGTGGGAAATGTCAATCATCAAGACCGTAGAAGTTTGTGTACGCTGCTCATTTTCCACCACTTCCAAGTCATCCTCAGTCAAAAGAAAATCGCCCCCAATGCCTCGGTTAGCTTGCGCATTGCGTAGGGAATCGGTAAGCGCAATTTGATCCAAGTTATCCCCAAATTCGTAGGCTCTCCGTTCAGACCCTTGCTCCTCCCCAGGCCCAGAAATTTGCGTCCGGTGCTGACCAGACTTGCTTCGCTTTAGCTTGCCGAAAATTTCCTCTAAGGCACTTTTTCTAATGGTTTGCTCCGCTTTTCCGGTGATTTCAAATTTTCCTTGTTGATTCTCCTCACTGAGGTATCCCTTGGACTTGAGGTCTTCAATGAAATTGCCGATTCCATAGTCTGGACTAGTGAGTTGGTAACGTTTGTCCAAGTTGGTCAACCAGCTCAATGCTTCAGAAACATCGCCCCCAGTCATGGTAACAAGCTGTAAAAAAATATCTAATAGGCTGTCAAACCTATTTTTTTCTGGGTCAAGGGTAGGGATGAATTTTGTAAAACGGAACCCTTTCATGGATTTAATTTAGGTAAATAAGGTCTCCGAAAAGGGAGGCCATTGCTAGACACGTTAGTATAACACGTGACATGGGCTAGGAGTTTGGCTAGGTACAAAATAATCCTAGAAATAACAGCATTAACCAATAGGTTGCCTAATCGTAGGGGCAGGCAGTTGCATAAGTTAGCATATAATTCACACTGGACGTTAAATTCAATTCCTAGTAAGGACGGTCTTTGCTTACTGGTATATAGGCAGACAATTTTAAAAATAAACTAGGATTCAAGTTTAGGATAAAAAGGGATAAAGTCCCTATTTTCGATTCCCGATGACTACTCCTGAACGGCATGCCCAACTACTTAAAGCTACAGCCAAGCGGCTAGGTTTTAACTTTTGCGGAATAGCTAAGGCAGACTTTTTGGCTGAAGAGGCCCCTAAATTGGAGGAATGGCTCCGTAGAGATTACCAGGGTCGGATGGGGTACCTGTCCAATCACTTCGATAAACGACTTGATCCTCGAAAATTGGTCGATGGAGCAAAAACGGTGGTGTCTTTGTTGTACAATTATTACCCAGAAAAATCCCTTCCTCAAGGATCTGAGGACCTCAAATTAGCCAAATATGCGTATGGTAAGGATTACCACGACGTGATTCAGGAAAAGCTCCGAGAGTTTTTGAGTTGCCTTAAAGATGAAATTGGTGAGATTCATGGTCGGAGCTTTGTAGATTCTGCACCAATCCTAGAGCGTCAATGGGCACAGCGAGCAGGGTTGGGATGGATTGGAAAGAATAGCCTTCTACTCAATCGCTCCATGGGAAGTTTTTTCTTTTTGGCAGAGCTAGTGATCGATCTCGAAGCAACGCCAGACCTTCCTACGACTAAGGACTATTGTGGCACCTGTACGGCCTGCATAGATGCGTGCCCTACTGACGCGATTGTTGAGCCAGGGGTAGTAGATGGCTCTCGTTGCATTTCTTACCTCACCATCGAACTAAAAGAGGCCATTCCTGCCACATTTAGTGGGCAGATGGACAATTGGGTGTTTGGTTGTGATATTTGTCAGGATGTATGTCCTTGGAATCGATTTTCAACACCTCACAGAGAACCTGGTTTTAGTCCCTCTTCTGAACTAGAATCCTTTACTTCACAGGATTGGAGAGAGCTCACGGAAGAAACCTTCAAACGTGTATTTACTGGTTCTGCTGTTAACCGGACCAAGTACAAAGGAATCAAACGAAACGTAGATTTCCTTTCTATTGAGAGGCCTTTAGACTGAGGTCTAAACTGGAAACGGAATGGGTAAGTGCTCCCATTGAGATAAAATCTACCCCACACTCCGCTATTTCAACTAAGTTTTCTTCTGTGATTCCACCAGAAGCTTCTGTTTTTATTTGGCCATTGATCTTTTTTACTGCGGCTCTTAGTGTGGCGGGGTCCATGTTGTCCAATAAAATGTAGTCAACCCCCCCGATTTTGAGAGCTTCCTCCACCTCTGCCAAACTCCTAGTTTCCACTTCAATTTGAAGGGAAAGGTTATTTTCTTTTAGATACGCTTGGGTACGGCTTACTGCCTTTGCAATCCCGCCGGCAAAGTCAATGTGGTTGTCTTTTAGCATCACCCTGTCATACAAAGCAAAACGATGGTTTTGGCCCCCTCCAATAAATACTGCCCATTTTTCAGGGAGGCGGAAATTTGGAGTGGTCTTGCGCGTATCCAAAAGCGTTGCTCTGGTATGTGCAATAAGCTGACTGAGACCTTGTGTTTTGGTGGCAATGGCACTCATGCGCTGAAGACAATTTAAAACTACCCGTTCAGCGGATAAAATTGAAACTACAGGTCCTGTCACTTCAAAGCCAAAATCTCCTGGAACTACCGAATCTCCATCTTTTTTAAAATAAACGAGTTCCAAGCAGGGGTCTACCGCTTTAAATATCAGTTCTGCTAATTCCATTCCCGCTAAAACCCCGCGATCTTTGATCCATAAACGTGCGGTACCCATGGTCTCCTTGGAAATGGCGGCGAGCGAAGAATAATCTCCAGGACCTATGTCCTCCATTAGGGCGCTTTGAATAAATTGTTCGATAGCCGATTCACTAAGGTAAGAGGGTCTCATAAAGCCAAAATTAACAAATTTAGGGGGGGATGTTTGCCAAAACTTGAAAATGCCTTAAGGCAATTTCTTTTCCGAATACGCCTTTTCTTCTCTCAAGGTTTCTATTTGATTAGGAGGGTATTTCTTTTGTCTTCGACAGCACATTTAAAATCATGGAGTCAACTTCCTGTAAGTCAACGGAAAGAAAATAGTAAAAACACGCATAATTAGCAATTTAACAATATTCTGAACCAGATTTTGGTTTCTATTGTACTATATTTGCGGCATGAATAAGAACGTGTTATTATTAATTTTAGATGGTTGGGGGCTTGCTACTAATCCTGCTGTTTCTGCCATTGACAAAGCCAATACTCCTTTTGTAGACGGCTTATTCAAAACTTATCCACATGCGAAACTGGAAGCTTCAGGCCTTGCAGTTGGGCTTCCTGAAGGTCAAATGGGCAACTCTGAAGTAGGGCACATGAACATTGGTGCAGGCAGGGTAGTCTACCAAGACTTAGTAAAAATTAATTTGGCAGTAAAGCAGGGAGAATTACTCACGCATCCCGTTTTAACTGCGGCCTTTGCAAGAGCCAAAGCAGGAAAGAAAAAAGTACATTTTATCGGACTCCTTTCTGATGGAGGTGTTCATTCTCATAGTGAACATCTAAAAGGGCTTTGTGATGCTGCAAAGCACCATGAAATGGAGGAAGTGTTTATTCATGCTTTTACTGATGGTCGAGATACAGATCCAAAAGGTGGATTAGGGTACTTGAATGACCTCCAAACTCACCTTTCTAAATCAGTGGGTAAAATAGCTTCTGTTATTGGTAGGTATTATGCCATGGATAGGGACAACCGATGGGAGCGAATTAAGCTTGCCTACGATGCGATGGTACTCGGTGAAGGGGAGAAATCAAAAAATTTGCTCAATTCCATTAAAAAATCTTATGCCAACAATGTAACAGACGAGTTTATCCGGCCGATTATTCAGGTGGGGGCAGACAATAAACCGCTTGCTACTATTGCAGAGGGAGACATGGTTTTGTGTTTCAATTTCCGTACCGACAGAGGAAGGGAAATTACCCAAGCACTAAGTCAACAAGACTTTGTGGACTTCAAGATGAAAAAGTTAGAACTCGATTACCTGACCCTTACCACTTACGATGAAACATTCAAAGGGGTGCAAGTATTGTTTGAAAAGGACAAATTGAAGAACACCCTTGGTGAGGTTTTGGAGAAGGTAGGAAAAAAACAAATCCGAATTGCAGAAACAGAAAAATACCCCCACGTAACCTTCTTTTTTTCCGGGGGTAGGGAAAAAGAATTTATCGGAGAAAGCAGAATTCTTTGCCCTTCACCCAAGGTAGCCACTTACGATTTGATGCCTGAAATGAGCGCAGGAGAGATTGCACTCAAAATCACTGCGGAACTCAAAAAGAAAAGTGCAGACTTTATTTGCCTTAATTTTGCAAATGCAGATATGGTTGGACACACGGGAGATTTTGATGCTGCAGTAAAGGCCTGCGAAGCCGTAGATGCTGCCACAGAAAAAGTAGTCAAGGCAGCTATTGCAAACGATTATACTGTAGTACTAATCGCCGACCATGGCAATTCGGATGTAATGATTAACGAGGATGGCAGTCCAAATACCGCACATTCCACCAACTTGGTCCCGTTTATTTTGGTGGATAAAGAAAAAATTTCTGTAAAAGATGGGAAATTGGGCGATTTGGCACCCACAATCCTTAAATTAATGGGGATCGAAATCCCTGAAGAAATGACTGGAGAAATATTACTACTAAACGCATGAAAATCACCTACTTTCTTGTTTTTTTGATTGGAGGACTTTTGTTTGCTTGCGCGCCAAATCAGGAAACGCAAAAGTTGGAAAAGCTTCCTTATTTTGATTTAAAGGGTTTTATGGACCTTGAGCTTGGAAAATTAGACGGGGATTCTGTATTGAAAACCACAGAAATAAATAGGGAACAACAAATTGCCGATCTGCCTTATACTTCTAAAGATTGGAAAGAAGAATTTGCTTTTTTTTACGAAGCAGACATCAATGTTGCTTCACTGGCTACCGCCTATTCTACCCGAACTACTCCAGATCAGCTTATCCATGAGTTACTGCCTGATGCGAAAGGAAAGGTTAAAGAAATTTCGATTCGGTATGTGCAGAATTATCCCTCCTGGATTACTTTCAAAATAAAGGATGAAAATTTGTTTTACTCAAGCACGACTCTAGGGGAACTTTACATGAATCAGGCAACTGGAAAAATCGATCAATACGAAATCGAAACAACTCAGAAAGTCCTATTTCTTTCGCCTAACCATATTAAAATTTCTGGAATTATCCACTAAAAAAGGGCCTTGCATTTTTTGCAAGGCCCTTTTTTTGAGTTTAGGAATCCATGTTTCACACCAGCATTTGAAGCAATCCTATTTCGAAAAATGTGGAGGGCGTTTGGTTTGCCATTCAGAATTTTCCTGAATCAAACGACCCAGCATAATTAATTTTTCTTCTTCAAATAGGTTGGCCAATAAAGTAATGGAAGTAGGGCTGCCATTTGCTCCAAATCCGTTTGGCAGACAAAGTGCAGGATGACCTGTCAGGTTGGTGATTTGGAGTTGCTGTCCAGCAAAGGAAGGGGTCACAATCACATCGTATTCCTTCATCAAGGCATGTACTTCTTCGGTTAATAAACTTCGTTGGCGACTCATTTGAATGTATTCGACTGCTGGGATTAAGCGTGCCGCACGAAACACATTGGGCCATGCCCCCTTGTGTTGTGCGACTAGCTGGTCATCCAGACCAAGTCGAGTCAATTCGTCAAATGCTGCCGCGCCTTCTACTAGCAACATGGATACCAAAGGCCCTGGATTGACACTCGTTTTTAACGTTACTGGGTGGAGGTTGATTCCTAGATTTTTCAGCAGGTCTAACACCGCCTTGTCATTTTCTATACCTTGACGATTTCCTTCGAAAAAAGAACTAAAGTACCCTACTTTTAAATTTTTGACTTCTTTTTTTACTGAATAATTGAAGGCCGCTGGGATGGTAGCTGGATCTTTTGGGTCAATCCCATTCAAGATGGAAAGCACAATTGCGTTGTCCAACACGGATCTAGAAATAGGCCCTACCTTATCCATGGACCAGCTGAGTGCCATGGCTCCATGCCTACTGATCCTTCCAAAAGTAGGGCGTAGCCCAGTGACCCCATTTCGAGTAGAGGGTGACACAATGGAGCCTAGGGTCTCTGTTCCTATAGCGAAGGGCACCAATCCTGCACTTACTGCTGAAGCAGAGCCAGCCGAAGAACCACTAGACCCTTGCTTCAGATTCCAAGGATTTTTGGTGATTCCCCCATACCATACGTCTCCCATCGCCAAGGCGCCAAGGGTAAATTTTCCTACCAAGACTCCACCTGCATCTTCCAATTTGGTGATGATGGTGGCAGTTTCGTCGAGTACCTGGTCCTTATAAGGCATGGCTCCATAAGTGGTTTTGGTACCTGGAAGGGAAAATAAATCCTTTACCCCAAAAGGAATTCCATGGAGAGGTCCTCTGTAAGTACCTGCCGCAAGTTCTCGGTCTAAGGTTCTAGCTTGATTTAAGGCTCGCTCTTCTAGAAGTGTTACTAGGCATTTAAGTGTATCTGAATGAGTTTTGATTCGATCGATGTATAGTTGCGTCAGCCGCTCAGAAGTCAATTGCCCTGATTTGATCAAGACAGAAAGTTGGTGCACTGGCAGAAATGCCAGGTCCACATCGGCAGTGGGTAGGGGGACTAGTTTAGGAAGTCCCCAGTAGTAGGATTCTTGGTTTTGGCTGGGGAGGAAACCCTGAGGAAGAGGGTTAAACACCAAAGAGGGTCCCACCGAATTATCTAATTTTTGCTTGCGGAGCAGTTCGTAGTTACTACGATGGGTAGTCAGTGTACTGATCATACTGTCCTTTTCTTGTGCAGTGAAAGATAGGCCTATGAGTTCTGCTGCCGCATCAAGGATGGGGGGCTTGATATCGCCAACATTTTGACCTATTCCAAACCCTAAGGCAGAGAAAATAGCAGCGCCAAGAAAAAGAAAAGCAAAGGAAGGAAGGTTGTTTTTTCGATTCATTAGATAGTTTTGTATACGTTCCAAACCTGTTTTACCTCAAGGTGTTTATTTCGCCTCTAAAAATCAACCCTTCCATGGATCAACCCCGTGTATTCCCCAAATTTCCCCTGCATTTTCGAGGACTCCTTCTACTGGCGGGAATGTATACGATTGCTTGGTCTGCCTTCTACACCTATTTCGGTGAGACAGTGGTCAATTGGATGGCCATGGGAATTATTCCGGCTCAACCTGTTCCCAGTTCCTATTTTGGGATCTTCGGAATCGTCATTGGACTTGTACTATTTTTTGCTGCCTTTTATCCAGTTTCTTGGGTTTGGTTGATTTTAATAGGGATATCAGGAAAAATTATTGCTGCCACCTGGTTTGCCTTGGGCTTTGTACCTGAGTTAGGCTGGAACAAACGATCGGTGTTTCATTTGGTGTTTAACGAATTGCTCTGGTTGATTCCGCTGACCCTTATTTTCCTACGAAGCTTGCAAGTCAAGAATTACCTCAAGCAGCACGAAAACGAAGGTTGACTTAGTTTGTCTGAAATTGTCAGTTTCCCAATCCTTTTGACTTCCGGCTCCTATGGAAAAGTAGTATCTTAGTAAGTCGGAAACTTTCTTTCCTTACTCCAACCCCTAATTCGAATGTCTCAATCCCAAGCATATAAACTTTTTCTTTTGGATGCTATGGCCCTTATTTATCGGGCACATTTCGCCTTTAGTAAAAACCCAAGAATTAACTCTAAAGGCCTCAATACTGGGGTAATGTTAGGCTTTACCAATACCCTTTTGGAAGTATTGGAAAAGGAGAAGCCTACCCATATTGCTGTCGCGTTTGATACGAAGGCCCCAACTTTTCGACATGAACAATATACCCCCTACAAGGCTAATCGACTGGAACAACCCGAAGACATTACCGTCTCCATACCTTGGGTAAAAGAGATTGTTCGAGCTTTTAAAATACCAGTTCTTGAGCTGGATGGATTTGAAGCAGATGACGTGATTGGCACGATTGCAAAAAAAGCAGAAAAAGAACAGTTTACAGTCTATATGATGACTCCTGACAAGGACTATGGGCAGCTAGTAGACGAGCATATTTTTCTTTACAAACCGGCATTTATGGGTAATGGAGTGGACGTGATGGGTCCCAAACAGATCTGCGATAAGTGGGACATCGAATACGTCGATCAGGTACGGGATATCTTGGGCTTGATGGGAGATGCTGTGGATAACATTCCTGGAATTCCTGGGATTGGGGAAAAAACTGCGGTCAAACTACTCAAAGAATTTGGAACCGTAGAGGGAGTGGTCGCTAATGCCGCTCAGCTCAAAGGCAAGCAACGAGAAAATGTGGAAAACTTTGGTGCACAAGGAATTTTATCCAAGGAACTTGCGACCATTAAAATTGATGTACCGGTGGATTTTGATGAAGAAAACCTTCGGTATGACGGCGTAGACGACGAGAAATTGAGGGCAATTTTTTCGGAATTGGAGTTCCGCACTCTGGCCGCTCGCGTATTTAAGGAAGGCCCTGTTAAAAAAGCAACCGCATCCTCTTCTGTCCCAGCACAGATGGACTTGTTCGGGGCACCTGCTTCACAACCAACTAATCAACATGAGGAGGGAGGGGAAGAGGAGGCCATTTCTCTTGCGGCTCCGGTTGTCCTAGACACCATCCACAGCAATGCGCACAACTACCATAAAATCAAAGGAAAAGCCGCCATTCAAGAGCTAATAGACTATTTACTCCTTCAAAAGGAGGTCTGTTTTGATACAGAGACCACAGATTTGGATGCCATGCGAGCGGAGTTGGTAGGTCTTTCTTTTGCGTACTTGGAAGGGGAAGCCTATTACATTCCAGTAGGGCCTGATCCAAATGAAACCCAAGAGATATTGGAACTGCTTCGTCCGGTATTTGAAAATGAATCTATTCTCAAAATAGGTCAAAACATCAAGTACGATTTATTAGTCCTTAAAAACTACGGGATAGAAATAAAGGGAACCTTGTACGATACGCTTCTGGCCCATTACCTCATCGAACCGGAAGGGAAGCATGGCATGGACTGGCTGGCTCAGCAGTACCTACAGTACAAGCCGGTGTCGATTACCGAATTAATCGGCAAAAAGGGCAAAGGCCAAGGCAATATGCGGGATGTGGACGAGGATGAAGTGACAGCTTATGCGTCTGAGGATGCAGATATTACGCTTCGCCTTAAGGGAAAGCTGGATCCGATTTTACAAGCCAATGGCCTAAAGAAGCTAGTGGAAGAAGTAGAAAACCCATTGATTCCGGTGTTGACCGATATGGAATTTGAAGGAGTGCGGATAGACACAGGAAGTTTGGCAGAGCTTTCGATCACCCTGGAACAAGAAAGCAAGGAGATCGAGAAGCGCGTCTACGAATTGGCGGGAGTACGCTTCAATCTGGCTTCTCCCAAGCAGCTTGGGGAGGTACTTTTTGAAAAATTGAAATTGGATCCCAAGGCCAAAAAAACCAAAACCGGGCAATATGCCACAGGAGAGGAAATCTTGAGTAAGCTGGCGGACGAGCATGAGATCGCGGAAGCTATTCTTGAGTATCGCCAAATGATCAAGCTGAAGTCTACTTATGTAGATGCGTTGCCAACCATGATTAACCCCAAAACCGGAAGAATTCACACTACCTACAATCAGTTTGTGGCAGCTACTGGACGTCTTTCTTCAATCAACCCCAACCTGCAGAATATTCCAATCCGTACCGCACGAGGCAGAGAAATCCGAAAGGCATTTGTGCCTCGAGACGAGAACTACGTCTTGCTGTCTGCCGATTATTCCCAGATTGAATTGCGCTTGATGGCAGCATTTTCTCAGGATGAATCCATGCTAGAAGCTTTCCGAACAGGTCGTGATATCCACGCCACTACGGCAGCCAAAATTTTCAAGGTGCCTCTAGATGAGGTGACTACAGACATGCGAAGAAAGGCTAAAACCGCCAACTTTGGTATCATCTATGGTATTTCTGCATTTGGCTTGGCCCAGCGGCTATCCATTCCTCGCGGGGAAGCTAAGGAAATCATTGATGCTTACTTCACCGAGTTTCCGGCCGTCAAACAGTACATGGATGGAGCGATTGAAAAGGCCAGAACGCAGGAATTTGTAGAGACTATCCTTGGACGTCGTCGCTACCTGCGGGACATCAATAGCCGCAACATGACTATGCGGGGTTTTGCGGAGCGAAATGCAATCAATGCCCCTCTTCAAGGCTCGGCGGCTGACTTGATCAAGGTAGCGATGATCCATGTACAGGCCTGGATGAAAGGGAAAAATTTGAAGTCTAAACTCATTCTCCAAGTGCACGATGAATTGGTATTTGATGCGCACAAAGACGAAGTAGACCTACTCAAAAAAGAAATTCCAGGATTGATGTCCAATGCCATTTCCCTCCCTGTGCCGATCGAGGTGGAAGTCGGGGTGGGTACGGATTGGTTGCAAGCGCATTAGTAGAGAAACAAGATGCAAGAGCCAAGAAGCAAGAGTCTGCTTGCCTCAGGCAGGCAGTAGTGGAGATAGACAGCAATCCGTATTTGAGCAGAATTTTCCTCGCAGCTGGATTGAAAGTCTAAACTCTTGATTCTTGTGTCTAATTATCTTCACACGTAGTACCATTTACAACCTTAAATTCCTTTCCTGTGGCTAAAGTAAAAACCACCTTTTTCTGTCAAAACTGCGGGGCGCAGAGTCCGAAGTGGACTGGTAAATGTCCTTCCTGCGGGGAGTGGAACACTTACGTGGAGGAAATTATTCAAAAAGAGGAGCCTGGCAAAGGTAGTTGGAAACCTCAGGGATCCGGTCTCAAAAAGGCCAGTACCCCAAAGAAAATTTCCGAAGTCAACTACGAGGAGCAGCCCCGTTGGATTACTTCGGATCCCGAATTGGATCGCGTATTGGGTGGAGGGATTGTCGCAGGTTCCCTCGTCCTCATTGGGGGTGAGCCAGGCATTGGCAAATCCACCCTCATGCTGCAAATCGCCTTGACACTAAAGGGTAAAAAAGTCCTCTATGTCTCTGGAGAGGAAAGCGAAGCGCAAATCAAAATGCGCGCGGATCGAATGGCAGCAAAAAATCCAGATTGCTATGTGCTTTCTGAAACGAATACGCAACAGATTTTTCAGCAAATAGAGGTCCTTAACCCAGATTTTTTGGTCATCGATTCCATCCAAACTCTCCATAGCCAGTTTGTAGAATCCGGTGCTGGATCGGTTTCCCAAGTGCGGGAATGCACTGCGGAGCTTATGAAGTTTGCCAAGGAAACGGGCACACCTGTGTTTTTGATTGGCCACATTACCAAAGATGGATCCATTGCTGGGCCCAAAGTGCTCGAACACATGGTGGATACCGTGCTGCAGTTTGAAGGGGACCGGCACCTAACCTACCGAATTTTGCGGACCTCCAAAAACCGATTTGGCTCCACCCACGAACTAGGAATCTACGAAATGCGAGCCGAAGGTTTGCGAGCCGTCTCTAACCCCTCCGAAATCTTATTAACCCAGCGGGAAGAGGTGCTCAATGGGGTGGCCATTGGCGCCATGCTAGAGGGCAATCGCCCCTTGCTGATCGAGATTCAGTCCCTAGTGAGTCCCGCCACCTACGGCACGCCTCAGCGAAGCAGCACGGGACACGATGCCAAGCGCCTCAACATGCTTTTGGCTGTGTTGGAAAAGCGTGGAGGCATGCGTCTTGGGCAGCAGGACGTATTTTTGAATGTGGCAGGAGGCCTGCGCGTAGATGATCCCGGCTTGGACTTGGCCGTATGTGCTTCCTTGATTTCCAGTTACGAGGATACTCCCGTATCCGAGCAAATATGCTTTGCCGGTGAAGTAGGGTTGGGGGGAGAAATCCGAGCCGTATCTCGTATAGAAAACCGTATCGCAGAAGCAGAGAAACTTGGCTTCAAGAAGATCATGGTTTCCAAGTATGCTGTCAAAGGATTGGATATGAGTAAGTTTAAAATCCAAATTATCCAAGTAAGCAAGTTGGAGGAGATGTACCAATTGATTTTTTGAGTTTGCACAGTGCTAAAAAACAAACTTATTAGAAGGCTTCAAGGTAAACCTTCTGATGATCCAATTTTATAGAAATTGGTCTTGTTCATTAACTTTAAGAAATAATCTAAGATTCTTCGCTATGTCCCAAATGGAAACTATTCCCGATCAAAACTTAGACCCTAAAGATTGGGAATCCATGCGCCTATTGGGCCACCAAATGGTGGACGACTTGATTGATTACTGGAAGGGAATTCGAGAAGAAAAAACTTGGAAGCCCATCCCGGAGGAGGTTAAGTCTTTCTTGGACCAACCTATTCCTGAAAATGGTCAAACCCCTGAGAAAGTGTACGAAGAGTTCAAACAGTATATTTTCCCCTATAACAAAGGGAATGTACACCCTCGTTTTTTTGCATGGATTCAAGGGACGGGTACACCCCTTGGTTCCTTCGCAGACCTATTGGCATCCGGGATGAATCCCAACACCGCCATCGGGGAGCATGCTGCGATGTATGTAGACCGGCAGGTAGTCAACTGGTGCAAGGAGTTGATGAATTTTCCTTCCGAAGCCTCTGGAATCTTGGTTAGCGGGGGGTCAATGGCAAATATCACTGCATTGACGGTAGCAAGAAATTCGGTTGGCGAAGAAAAGATTCGGCAAAAAGGACTCAAGGCAGCCTCCGCTCAACTCTTAATTTATTGTTCGGTAGAAACGCATTCTTGCGTCATAAAGGCAGCTGAAATTTTAGGTTTAGGAAGTGAAGGGGTTCGAAAAATTCAAGTGAACGAGCGATTTCAGCTGGATACTACTGCCCTTCGAATTCAAATCGAAGCCGATCTTCAGACGGGTTACCTTCCCTTTTGTCTAGTAGGCACTGCCGGTACAGTCAATACAGGAGCCATTGATCCTATGGAGGAGCTGCTGGAGATTTCCAAAGAATTTGGACTCTGGTTCCATGTGGATGGAGCCTATGGAGCCTTGGCCAAACTGGATCCAATCTATGCCGATGCCTTACGGGCGATTGAAGCTGCAGATAGCCTGGCATTTGACTTGCACAAGTGGTTGTATGTGCCCTACGAAGTGGGATGTACGCTCATCCGCGATGCTAAAAAGCACCGCAACTCCTTTGCTATTGCACCCAATTACCTCTTGCAGGAACAACGGGGCCTTTCCGGTGGTTTGGATTCCATCAACAACTTCGGCTTTGAACTTTCTCGTGGATTCAAAGCCTTGAAGGTATGGATGTCTCTTAAGGAGCACGGAAGAGCGAAGTATGCAGCCATGATTGCTCAAAATAACCGGCATGCAGCCTATTTGGCGGAGTTGGTGGAGAAACACCCCAATTTGGAATTAATGGCTCCCCTATCCATGAGCATTACGTGCTTTCGTATGGTTCATGCAGACTTTTCGGAGGACGAACTTCATGAGCTCAATCGAGAAATTCTGCTTCGCCTTCAGGAAGAAGGCATTGCCTCTCCTAGCTCAACTAGTTTAAATGGGAAATATACCTTGCGGGTAGCCAATACGAATCAGCGTACGCGCAGGGAAGACATGGAGCTACTGGTGCGAGAAGTACTTCGTTTGGGGAAACAAATAATCTCCACATTATAAAGTGATTTTGGCTCAATTTTCGCTTAGTACGTAACCAGTTAATTGAACCAACTATGCAAAAAATATTTTCTTTTACCCTGCTTCTAGTAGGACTTGTATTTGGATCCTTCACCACCCAAGCCCAAGAAATCGGGATCCGATTTGGCCATATTAATGGCAATAATGTGGCATTGGACGGGATTTTCGCTACTGGAGAATTCAGTAGGGTGCATGCCAATGTCAGTTTTGGACAAAAAGGATTGGGCGTGGATGCGCTTTGGAATCCGATTTACGAGGCTATCCCAGACACTAAACTCAATTGGTACGCAGGATTTGGTCCTTCGGTCTACTTATCTGAAGACTTTCGATTTGGTGGTGCTGGAGAAGTAGGTGTTGAATATGCCTTTTCAGAGGTTCCAATTAGTTTAGGATTAGATTTTAGACCCTATTTGTTTTTGGTAGAGGTCACAGAATTTCGTGCTGGCTTTGGACTCAATGTACGTTGGCGGCTCAATTAAACGTAATTAAAAGCAAAACACCCCGTACAAATTGGGGTGGTTTTTCTTAAAACTCCACAATTAATCCCACAGTTGGCAATATAGATCCAGCAGGGTTTACTACCGATTTGAGTTGGTAGCGTGTTGCGTCGTTAGGGTCTAAACTTAGGTTGCCTTGATCGTCTCTAACTGGCAAGATAAGCGGAGCCTGTTTCGCTTGAAAGTTGTACGCATTTTGGATGTCAACATACCAGTTCAGATTCCATCGGTCAAAGAAGTACTTTTTATCTAGGCGGATATCGAGTTGATTAAATGGCTTCAACCGGACGCCATTGATGCGTGTAAAGTCGAGAATAGCAGCATTCCTGAGATCCCAGTTGCTGCGAAGACTGG
>JALRIY010000139.1:3241-6126 GCA_023255285.1 Algoriphagus sp. | reverse complement strand
ATTCATAACCCTGAGGTCACGGGTTCAACTCCCGTCCTCGCTACAAAGACTTTCAGAAATGGAAGTCTTTTTTTTGACATAAAAAAAGCCTCCCAATTTGAGAGGCTTCTATAAACAAGGCAGTGCCGGCCTTATTTTACTCTTTCAACTACAGCTTTGAATGCCTCAGGATGATTCATTGCCAAGTCAGCCAAAACCTTTCTATTTAATTCGATTTCTGCTTTCTTCAACAATCCCATCAACTGAGAATAGGATACTCCATAAGCTCTCGCTCCTGCATTGATACGCTGAATCCACAAAGCTCTGAATTCTCTTTTCTTAGCTTTACGGTCTCTGTATGCATACTGAAGTCCTTTCTCGTACTTGTTTTTGGCTACCGTCCACACATTCTTACCTCTTCCGAAGTAACCTCTTGTGGCTTTTAAAACCTTTTTTCTTCTTGCTCTTGACGCTACCGCGTTTACCGATCTAGGCATAGTGTTTTGTTTTTTGACTCGTGGTGTCCCTTGTTAGGAGCTTAGTGACCAACGCATCTGGTGAATAAATAAACCTGTTTAATCTAAGACAGTTCCGAAAATCAGATTCTCAACATGTCTCGTACTCTACCCTCATCAGACTCATGTACCAAACCAGCTTTGGTTAGGTTATGCTTACGCTTGGTTGATTTCTTGGTAAGGATATGGCTTTTGAAAGCGTGCTTTCTTTTGATTTTACCGGTACCGGTGAGGGTAAACCGCTTTTTTGCACTGGATTTAGTTTTTACTTTTGGCATTTTACTGTATTTAGTTGGTTGAAATTACTTTTTTCCTGGTTTAGGGGCTATGAAGATATTCATACGCTTACCCTCCAATCTTGGCATTTGCTCCACTACTCCTACTTCTTCCAAAGCTTGGGCAAATTTTAATAATAACATTTCTCCTCGCTCTTTAAAAACAATGCTTCGTCCCACAAAGTGCACATATGCTTTTACTTTAGCTCCCTCTTTTAGGAAACTGATCGCATGTTTTAATTTGAAATTGAAATCGTGATCATCCGTATTGGGTCCAAACCGAATTTCTTTTAAAACTACTTTAGCCGCATTGGCTTTGATCTCTTTTTGTTTCTTTTTTTGCTCGTACTTAAACTTCGCATAATCAATGATTTTGCAAACAGGAGGATCTGCATTTGGAGAAATCTCAACCAAATCAAGCTCATTCTCTTGAGCAAGCTGTATAGCTTTTTCTGTAAGAAGGACAGCATTGCCACCTTCTACAAAGTCTCCCACTACTCGGACCTCACGAACTCTGATCTTTTGATTGATCTTGTACGGTTCTTCCTGTCTACCTCTTGGCTGATATGGTCTTTGATTCAAGTTAGCTGTGTTTGTTTAAAATAAATTTGCCTGCAAATATCGGAATTAATTCGAATTGAAAAAATGGAATCCCACTTCAATCCTAGTCTTTTGCCAATGATTGTGAAATAATCCCTTGAAAATAGCTGATAAATTCCGCCGGAGAGAAAACCCCTAGGTCGCCTTCCCCATGTTTCCGCACAGCTACCTTTCCCTCCTCTTGCTCTTTTTCCCCTACAATTAGCATAAAAGGCACTTTTTTGATTTCAGAGTCTCTGATCTTTCGCCCAATTTTTTCGTCTCGGTTGTCAATAGTCCCCGTGATACCTGCCTCATCTAAAATACCTTTCAATTCTTCCGCATAGGCAATAAATTTCTCAGAAATTGGTAGAATATTAATTTGCTCTGGAGCAAGCCACAATGGGAAATCTCCAGCACAGTGTTCGATAAGTACTGCTACAAAGCGCTCTAAAGAACCAAATGGTGCTCTGTGAATCATGACTGGCCGGTGTTTTTGATTGTCCGAACCAATGTATTCCAATTGGAATCGATCTGGTAGTTGATAATCTACTTGGATAGTACCCAACTGCCATTTTCTCCCCAAGGCATCTTTTACCATAAAATCGAGTTTGGGGCCATAAAAAGCAGCTTCTCCCAATTCAGTTACTGTTTCCAATCCCTTTTCTGCAGAAGCTTCAATGATCGCAGCTTCTGCTTTATCCCAGGCCTCATCCGAACCGATATACTTCTGCTTGTTTTCTGGGTCACGTAAGGAAATCTGAGCAGTATATTCACTGAATCCCAATGCCTTAAACACATATAGAACCAAGTCAATCACCTTGATAAACTCTTCTTTCACCTGGTCAGGTCGACAGAAAATGTGAGCATCGTCCTGAGTAAATCCACGAACACGAGTCAATCCGTGTAATTCACCGCTTTGCTCGTAACGGTACACCGTACCGAATTCAGCATAACGGATAGGTAAATCCTTGTATGACCTTGGCTTGTGCTTGTAAATCTCACAATGGTGAGGGCAATTCATTGGCTTTAATAAAAAGGATTCTCCCTCATGAGGCGTTGCAATTGGCTGAAAAGAATCTTTCCCGTATTTTTCGTAATGCCCCGACGTTTCGTACAAGGCTTTGTGACCAATATGAGGTGTAGTGACTTGCTGGTAACCCGACTTGTCCTGAGCCTTTTTCATAAAGTTGATGAGACGCTCTCTAAGAAGTGTTCCCTTAGGCAGCCATAGTGGAAGCCCCATGCCCACCTTTTCTGAAAAGGTGAATAGCTCCAATTCCCGGCCAACCTTACGGTGATCTCTTTTTTTAGCCTCTTCCAACAAGGTTAAATAATCTTTCAATTCCTGTGCCTTAGGAAAGGTTACTCCATAAATACGGGTAAGCATTTTACGCTTCTCATCTCCCCGCCAATAAGCTCCTGCAATATTGGTTAGCTTGACTGCTTTAATAAATCCGGTATTCGGAATGTGCGGGCCGCGACAGAGATCAGTAAAATTGCCCTGTTCGTAAAACGTTATCGTACCATCTTCCAA
>JALRIY010000139.1:0-3231 GCA_023255285.1 Algoriphagus sp. | reverse complement strand
CGCATCAAACTTTGAAATTTCCTTGCGGATGTATTCTGACTTGAGTCTTCCCAACTCAAGCATTTTATTTTCAATTTTCTCCAACTCATCCCCTTCCAACTTATGGTCACCAAAATCTACATCGTAATAAAAGCCGGTTTCTATGGATGGACCAATTCCCAACTTCACTCCTGGATACAAGGCTTCCAAAGCCTCTGCCATCAAATGCGCTGATGAATGCCAGAAGGTACTCTTCCCTTCAGTATCGTTCCAAGTAAGTAACTGCAGGGTAGAATCCTCAGTGATGGCACGCGAGGCATCCCAAACTTGCCCATTAATTTTGGCGGCAAGCACATTCCGAGCCAAACCCTCGCTGATACTTGCAGCAATCTGTAGTCCGGTAATGCCTTGATCGTAATTCCTCTCTGATCCATCAGGAAGGGTAATTTTAATTTGCTTGGTCATTTTATTTTTTTTACTGCCTATACAAACAGGCTGTGATTGCAGTTGCAAATATGCACAAAAGGGATTCCCTATGGAAAATTTTAAAGGGGAAAGGAGAAAATAAGCTCACAAAATCACCTGGGCACTGACTTTGACTTGAAAAGGCCTTGCATCTGTTCGATCCAAATAAGTCATGCGATGAAAAAAATCCACCCGGAAAAACCGAAATATATTTTCAATACCATAGCCCAGCTCCACGTAAGGAACCTGAGGATCTAAACGGCCAAAGGATTCCAATTTCCTTCCATCTGGCCCCATTTTTGGGGTGTTTAGAATATTTTGATCTCGAACCGATCCCATCAGAACATTTGCATTACCCACCATCCGCCACTTTAATTTTTTTACCAAAGGGATTGAATTGAATAAAAACCCTTCAAAAGATTGACGGTAACGAAGACTCACAAATCTATCAGAGGCAAACTCGTTAAAACTCATCGTATTAAATGCTGCCGTAGTATAAAATAAGGTTTCATTTCCCAAATGGTTCTCTAAGATGGGGTATGGTACCTCTCCCCAAATTTTTCCTGCATCTATTTCGTAGCGCCCTACTCCCAATAACCCTAAATTGATCCGGTGATAGACATAGAAATTGAGTTTGGTGTAATCCAAGGAGGATCCAAGGCTTGGAAGGCCTTTGGTGTAATTTAATTCTACAATTGGCCATTTGATTGTTCCAAGGGAGGCCCGACTATTGTCATTAATTATGGTAATTTCATCACGACCATAACGAATACTTGCTCTGATTTCTGTGGCTTGGAAACTGGTTCGCAAGGCCTTCAACCCCTGCTCGTAGTAGTAAAAGTTAAAAAGTGGATCAAATTGACTCTTGTTCAAACTTGAAGTAACCAAGAATCCTTTAAAAAATTCACGTTGGAAAGTGAAACGTTGGCTGGTAGCCACAAAGGGTCTACGTAATGTTCCAAAACGGCTTGCTGCTAAGAAAATTGAATTACCTTCCAAATTCTCCATTTCTAATCCCACTTGATCTAGCTCCTTCCCCACTCGAACACCTACAGTGGTCCAATGCTTTCGAGATAAAATCCAGTTTGCACCTACTTTAAATTTCCAACGCTCATCCACTGTCCCGTAGGCACCATATCCCTCTACCAAAAAGCGATTGGAAAAGCTATAATTGGTACGCATTCCAAATCCAAGACGCAAACCCTCTACATTGTTGTAATTTCCAAACTCTGTCCAAGGACCCAAATCCAATTTTTTTACCGGTAGGTAACCTGTGGCAAAAAATTTAAGAGACTCTGAATAAAAGCGGATAATTGGAATTTTTTTCAGAGTATCCACCATTTTCAAGACGGCCAATTCCTCTTCACTCAAAGGATCAGGTCGCCTATTTTTCCAATAATCAACTGACACTTGATTAAAATCTGGTTTCAAGATCACTGCCTGGTCAAAAAATGAGGTTTCCAAGGGCTGGTTTACCACAATGCTATCTGTTGCAGTATAAAACTTAGCCAATAGTCCAGCAGAATTATCCGTGATTTGAGCTATTTTAACCAATACACGGGTTTTGGAAGGCATTAATGCTCCTGCATCTGTGGGGATAAGTTCTTGCTGGATTTTGATTCGATCCACAAAGTTCAAATTAGCTGCTTTGGGAATGGTCAAATCAACCTGTTTGAGGGAATAATCGTCTTTCTTGATCCAAATCGTACCTGTGAAAGCTAGATCTTGCTCACGACGAGGATACACCTGAAGTTTGTAGCAACTATCCTGTCCCACCAAGACATCTTCTAGTAAATCGTAGTCGTAATAGGTTTTCCATCCATCTGAAATGGGTGAAATAAAGTCCTTGTTCAGGATTTGCAACCAGTTTTTGTAAAAATTGTATTCCTGAAATACCGATCCCGTGATTTGAGAGGTCGTAGATCCATCGGTAATACCTACCCCGGTGACCTTGGTCTTTTCGATGATTTCTTTCCGCAACTCAGGATTATTTCGGTAATAAAAGGTAGAAACCGTTTCTGAAAAAAATACAGGTAAAATCTTTTGTCCTTCTTCATTCCTTAATTCTCGAATACTGTCCAAAACCGCCGTCACAGATCGGACAGATTTTCGTTTGTTAAAAGATTCCGAAAGGTTATCGATGTCAATTTCGATTTTTGTGTAGTTTTTTGTTTGGTAAGCCTGTATTTTGCGTTTGTCGTAAGTTCCTCGTTTGGCAACTGCCTGTCGAATCACTTCAAAAGCTGGATTTTCTCCCGCTTCAAATACAAAAGTTCCCAATTCAAAGGCCTCTGGCCAGAGTTGGAAATTAAGTGTTTGCTCCAAAGTTTTGGATAAAGCCTTAGACTGCGTGGTATAACCTAAGTAACTCACACGGAGGGTATCTCCTAAGGAACTCGTCTTTAAAAAATAGTTGCCTTCAAAATCGGTAGTAATTCCTGAAGTTTTTCCTTTAAAATAAACATTAGCGAATGCAATTGGGTCCCCCGTCTCTGCATCCGTCACCTTTCCCTTGAGGATGAATTGACCATAAGAAACCGATGTCCAAATAAAGAAAAAACCTACAAATAAAAATCGGAGCATAAGTAGTTAAGCAGATCGTTCCATTGAGGCTGCAAAGTTAGGAGATATTTTTAAGCACCTACCCTTTCCCCACAAACAAGTAAGGATCAAATCCTTTTGTAGAATGCATTTCTGGATGTCCAAAAAATAAAATTTGCCATAAAATTTATACTTCGTTCCTATATTTGATTTTAAAATTTGAAAGATGGTATACGATGTAGTTAT
>JALRIY010000138.1 GCA_023255285.1 Algoriphagus sp. | reverse complement strand
CTTAGGAAAAATCATACTGACCCTACTCCGCGTCTTTTTCGGATTGATTATTTTCTTTTTTGGAATCGGTCTTGTAGCTGCTCCTCTGGTAACTTTCACCCTGTACCTAGGTATTATTGACCCTGTTGTTTATGGAACAGTGAATGTATTCCCCTTGGATATGATTACAGAATTAGTTCCTACAGGACTAGCAGCTGCCGGCCTTGGGGTCTTAGCAGTCCCTGGAATCGTGATCCTAATGCTCGGTTTGAGTGTCCTGTCCATGAAAAATCTGGTAGGCACCAAATTTGGTATCACAGCCCTTGCCATTTGGCTTTTATGCATTGGGATTGCAGGATTTCAGATTCCTCAAATTATCTCCAAATTTAAAGTTGAGGAGCGCATTCAAACCAATATTGTACTTCCAACTACCAAAGGAACCCTGCTAGTCAAGGTAAAGGAGCTCCAAGAGGAAAACAACTTCAAAAAATTAAATCTTCAGTTGATAGGGAACAGCGATACTACATTAGTCCTTACCCAAGAAATAACTGCACGGGGAAAGGACAAAGATCAAGCGCGAGCCACTGCTGAAAAAGTAACCTACAACTACATTTTTGAAGATTCTGTGCTGACCTTTGACGAAGGGTTTGACCTCCTATCACTAGGAGCCTTCAGAGACCAAAAAATTAAATTAAAGTTGGCAATTCCCTACAATCGCCCTTTTATTATGGATAGAAGCCTGTTGCGTATTCTAGAAAACACACTTTACCGAAATGGATTCGAAACGAGTGATGTACGTCCAGAAGCCGTGTGGGTATTCAATGAAGCAGGACTCACCTGCCTCACCTGCCCAGGTAAAAAGGGAGAACGACGAGATTGGGATTCATTTGAATCTGAAAAAGCCCAACAAGACTCACTTACCAAAGTTCGACAGGATAGCTTGAGCAGAGCAAAATTTAAGGATGCCTATTTCCTAAAGGAAAATTGAGGGCCTTACTTAGCGTTTAGATTTAAGTTGATTCAAGTGACCCCGCGGGTGCGGGGTTACTTTTTTTTTGTACCTTCTTGCCAAACTTTTAAATCATGGATGTTACAGCTAAATTTTTAGGCGGGGCTGGAGTAGTTACCGGTTCCAAATACTTGATTGACCTAGGAGACTTCGAGTTCCTGGTCGACTGCGGATTGTTTCAAGGGGGAAGAAAACTTCGGGAACAAAACTGGGATAACTTCCCGATGCCGCTACAAGACTTGGAAGCAGTAGTCCTCACCCATGCGCACTTGGATCACATTGGCTACTTGCCTCGATTGGTTCAGCAAGGGTTTAAGGGCCCGATTTACTGTACCGAGGCCACCGTATCGCTAGCCAAAATCTTACTCCTTGACTCCGGGAAGCTCCAAGAGGAAGAAGCAGAATATGCCCGTAAAAAAGGCTATTCACGCCACGAGAATCCCCAGCCCCTCTATACCAAAGCTGAAGCTGAGGCTGTTTTTCCACAATTCGTCCCTCAGCCCTTCGAAACACCTTTTAACATTCATCCTTCGGTAAAAGTAACCTTTTTCCATGCCGGCCACATTCTCGGAGCCTCCATCGTCAAATTCCTGATTCAAGGGGAACACCAAACCAAAAGGCTTGTATTTTCTGGTGATTTGGGAAGATACAAAGACCCACTTCTTTTCCCCCCCACTCGAATTCCAAAAGCAGATATCCTGTGGATTGAATCCACCTATGGAGACCGAAAATCGGCCAACTCAAAACCCGAAGAAGAAATGGCCCGCGCCATTCGAGATACCTTTAACCGCGGAGGATTGGTCATCATCCCTGCCTTTGCCGTAGGGCGCACCCAGCTCCTACTCTACCACCTCTACCAATTGATGGAAAAAGGGGAAATTCCAAAAGTACCCATCTTTACAGATAGCCCCATGGCCATCAATGCGACGCAACTGTACCTAGATTACAAAAATGATCACCGCCTCAATGCCATGCTTGAGGAAGATGAACATGCATTTAAGCACCCCCACCTACATTATTATCAGAAAAAAGAAGAGTCCATGTCCCTCAATACCTATAACGGAAAGGCAATTATCATTTCCGCAAGCGGCATGGCTACAGGTGGCAGAATCCTACACCACCTCTTTCACCACCTCCCCCATGAGAAAAATGGGATCGTCATCGTGGGTTACCAAGCTCAAGAAACTCGTGGCAGAAGATTACTTGATGGGGATCCTAGCATCCGAATTTATGGAGAGGAAGTTCCCGTACGTGCCAAGGTATATCCGATCGAAGGGCTCTCTGCGCATGCGGACCAAGAGGAACTGTTGGATTGGGCAGAGGGCTTTATCGAGAAACCCAAATATACATTTGTGGTACATGGGGAACCCAAAAGTGCTGAAGCGCTGGCCTACAAACTCAAGGAGGAACTAGGATGGCATACCCTGCTGCCCAACTACCTTGAATCCTTCGTTTTATTTGAGGGGATTTAAACCTCGAAGTCAGCACAAAAAAAGAGCCTTGGGAACGAATGTTCCCAAGGCTCTTTCTGTGCATATTTTATCCTGATGTGTCGAGCTCCTTTTTAAAAGTACCCAAGGAAAATAAAGCTTGAAGTTCAAATAAATTAGCCGTGGATCGTCGACTGTGAACTATGGTTCATTTAATCCGCTTTTTCTTTTTTAGTGACCGAGATGGTGAGCTCAGAAGCTTCTTCCACATAGTCGGCAGTAATCACATCTCCTTCAGAAAGATCTCCTTTCAAAATCTCTTCCGCAATCGCATCTTCCAAATACTTTTGGATGGCACGATTCAAAGGTCTAGCACCATACTGCTGGTCATAACCTTTGTTGGCCAAGAATTCTTTCGCCTTCTCCGTTAGATCGATCTTGTACCCCAAGTCGGTAATTCGGTGAAACAATTTACCTAGGCTGATGTCGATGATTTTGAAAATATCTTCCTTGCTGAGCGTGTTAAATACCACTACGTCATCCAATCGATTCAAGAATTCTGGACTGAATGCCTTTTTCAAGGCAGACTGAATCGTAGACTTCATGATTTCATCCTGATTATCTACTTTAGCACGGTTTGCAAAACCAATACCCGCACCAAAGTCTTTCAGATCACGTACCCCAATATTAGAAGTCATGATGATGATGGTATTTCGGAAATCAACCCGTCTACCCAATCCATCCGTCAAGATACCGTCATCCAGCACCTGCAACAGGATATTGAACACATCTGGATGTGCCTTCTCAATTTCATCCAAAAGCACTACTGAATACGGCTTACGACGTACCTTTTCGGTGAGCTGTCCACCCTCTTCATAGCCCACATAGCCTGGAGGTGCTCCCACCAGCCGGGATACGGAAAATTTCTCCATGTATTCAGACATGTCAATTCGGATCAACGAGTCCTCCTTATCAAAGAGATAGGTCGCCAAGGTTTTGGCCAACTCCGTTTTTCCCACGCCTGTAGGGCCTAGGAAAATAAAGGAGCCAATCGGCTTCTTTGGATCTTTCAATCCTACGCGCGTACGCTGTATGGCTTTGGTCAACTTCTTGATGGCTTCTTCTTGGCCTACTACTTTGCCCTTCAGCTCCTCACCCATATTGAGCAGCTTGTTGCCCTCATTCTGCGCGATTCGCTTGGCAGGGATTCCTGTCATCATGGCGATTACCTCTGCTACATGATCTTCGTCCACGGTAAAGCGCTTGGTTTTTGTTTCCTCTTCCCACTTCACCTTTGCTTCATCCAATTGTTCCAAAAGTTTCTTTTCCTTGTCGCGCAATTGAGCTGCCTCCTCGTACTTCTGAGATTTGACTACCCGGTTTTTCTCTGCCTTGATATTTTCTACCTCAGATTCCAGGCTTAGAATATCTTCAGGAACATGAATGTTAAGGATGTGTACACGCGCACCGGCTTCATCCAAAATATCGATGGCTTTGTCAGGAAGAAAACGATCGGAAATGTATCGATCAGAAAGCTTCACACATCCTTCAATCGCTGCATCGGTATAGATCACGTTGTGGTGATCCTCGTACTTATCTTTGATGTTATTCAGAATTTGAATGGTCTCTTCTGGAGAGGTAGCATCCACCATCACCATTTGGAAACGACGTGCCAACGCACCATCCTTTTCAATGTACTGTCTGTATTCATCCAAGGTGGTCGCACCGATGCATTGGATCTCCCCACGCGCTAGGGC
This sequence comes from Algoriphagus sp., assembly GCA_023255285.1. GTDB lineage: Bacteria > Bacteroidota > Bacteroidia > Cytophagales > Cyclobacteriaceae > Algoriphagus. Next base: position 2,029 of record JALRIY010000138.1, on the reverse strand, counting down.
TGGCTTAAACATATTGGATGCATCCAAAGATCCGGAAGCACCACCTGCACCTACTATGGTATGTAATTCATCAATGAAAAGGATAACATTTGGCGACTTCTCTAATTCGGTCATGACCGCCTTCATCCGTTCCTCAAATTGCCCTCTGTACTTAGTACCTGCTACCAAAGAGGCAAGATCTAGGGTCACCACGCGCTTGTTGAATAGGATTCGGGATACTTTTTTCTGGACAATTCGCAAGGCCAATCCTTCTGCTATGGCTGTTTTACCTACGCCTGGCTCTCCAATTAGGATGGGATTATTTTTCTTCCTTCGAGAAAGAATTTGTGCTACACGTTCGATTTCTTTTTCTCGACCAATGATCGGGTCGAGCTTATCGTCCTCAGCCATTTTGGTTAGGTCGCGACCAAAATTGTCCAAAACTGGAGTTCGGGATTTTTCTGCTCCAGGCTTTTGTGACCCCCCTCCTGAGGAAGAAGAACCAAAGAGCTTGGAACCGTCTTCGTCTCCATCTTCTGCTTCTGCACGAGCTCTTGGCGAATTACCAGTATCTGATTGCATCTCCAACATCTCTTTGATGCTGTCGTAGTTGACCTCAAACTTATTCAATATCTGCGTGGCAATATTATCTTCATCTCTAAGGATTGACAAGAGCAAATGCTCGGTACCAATCAACTGACTTTTGAAAATTTTTGCTTCTAGGTAAGTAATTTTTAGAACTTTTTCCGACTGCCTCGTCAAAGGAATATTGGCCATATTCTTCACATTGTGATTGGCCGTGCCTTTTACCGCTCGCTCTATCGCATTCCGTAATTCATCCATGGGAATCCCTAGCTTTTTCAAAATGGAAACAGCTACCCCTTCTCCTTCACGGATCATCCCTAGCAACAGGTGCTCTGTGCCAATGTAATCGTGCCCTAGACGAAGGGCTTCTTCGCGGCTGAGAGAGATTACCTCCTTGACTCTGTTCGAAAATTTTGCTTCCATTTAACCCTTTTCTTTGTATGAGATGAATCTTGATTCTATGTTACCGAATTTGTTTTAAAAACACAATCGGATCCCTTATTGTTCTCGTTTTTTTTGAGATTTAACCAGTAGACTTCCTGCTTCCGGTCCCAAACAAAACAAACCGTCTAGAATAGAAAGGTTAGGGACAAAGTCTAGGCCAAAAATTTGCCCATAAGGCACTTCCTGATAAAAGGGACGGTCCAAAAAACTTACTGAAGGGACAATAAGCCCCCTAAAATCAATTATATCCGTGGGAATAGCCCCTTGATGCTGCACAGTGACTTTGACAGGCCATCGTAAAAGCTTCAGACAGATTGTCAGTAAATTAAAATTCAAATCCCATAAAAAGCGTTCTTGACGGCCAATTGCCTCCTCAAAATATGGGAAGAAATATTCAAAAAAAGGAGCCTTCCCATAACCACTTTGAATCCCCCTTAAATGAGTAAGTGCCCATTTTTGTCCATAATCAATACGAACTTCTCCCAAGGGTACCCGAGGTCGCCTTCCTTGTATGGGTACACTCAAGGTATGAACCTTGTTGGCCAGTAAAATCTCCGCTCGGTTAAAATACGATTGCCGCATGTAGTAATCTCCTGGAAAAAGAAAAATTTCCTCCACCCCATCCAGTACAGTAAAGTACTCCAGGCAAGGGAGGTAGTGGAGGTCTAGGGCAATGCGTTTCAAAGGAAGGGGTAGGGATAGAAAGTACGAGATACGAGATACGAAATACGGAATCGAAACCAATGTCGAACGCTGAACGTCCAGTGCAGCATGGAGAAGGAAGGTACAAGGTACCAGGAACCAAGGACAAAGTAGGGATTCGTATTGGGATCGAAGTTCTGGAATTTAAGGGTCTTGGTACTTAGTACTTCGTACATTATTTAGCGTCTTGATACTTGCTACTTTTTCTAATATCGAACGCTGAACACTAAGTGCAGAATGAAGAAGTGGGAAATTCGTAGAACATTCGAAACTCCTAGCATGACATAAGTCTAGTCTCTTGTTTCTCGGTTCTTGCTTC
>JALRIY010000137.1 GCA_023255285.1 Algoriphagus sp. | reverse complement strand
CCTAGCACCAGACCGTGATGGAAAAAAGGAGAATGTGGCCTTGACTTTGGATCGCGTTGAAGATTTTTTGGATATAGAAAACCCCTTCTTTGGCGCGACTGCAGGTAGAGTGGCCAACCGAATAGCGAATGCTCAATTTAAATTGGACGGAAAGACCTACGACCTAGCGAAGACCAATGGGGATAACCACCTTCATGGTGGAAAGGTGGGCTTTGACAAGAAGGTGTGGACACCCGAAACGTACTCCACAGACTCCACGGTTGGGGTCAAGATGACTTACCTCAGCCCAGATGGGGAAGAGGGCTATCCTGGTAACCTGCAGACGACGCTATGGATGGAGCTACATGGGGATAATACGCTCCGAATCCGATTTGAATCGACCGCGGATCAAGCCACCTTGGTCAACCTGACCAATCATACCTACTTCAATTTGGGAGGCATGAAGCGCGATGTGTTGGATCACGAAATTCAGTTTTGGGCTGACGCCTACACCCCCATCGACGAGGAGTTGATTCCTACAGGAGAGGTGAAGGATGTAGCAGGAACTCCCTTTGATTTTCGTTCGCCAAAAATCTTGGGGAACCAAATCGCAGCCAATGGAGGAGGCTTTGATCACAACTTCGTGACCAAACGGGAGAAATCACCCGAAATGAAGCAGGTGGCCAGTGTGCGTCACCCCGAGAGCGGTCGGGTGATGGAAATGTATTCGGACAATGTGGGCGTTCAATTCTACACTGGCAACTTTCTAAGCAAGTTTCCCGGTGCAGGGGGCCAAGCTTACGACATCCATTGGGGATTTTGTCTAGAATCTCAAAATTGGCCCGATGCGATCAATCACCCCAATTTTCCAAGTCCCATCCTTCGACCTGGGGAAACCTACACGCATACCATCGACTACCGCTTTTCGGTAGAAGATTGAGTAACTTATTTTTTACTTAAGATTAAAAAATATATAATTATCCGCTTTGTCACCAGTTACCAAATAAAAATAAGGTTTGCGAATCAATTAAGTGGTCTGTCGACCGTGGTCTGTCGTCTGTGAACGAGATTATCCGCAGTAATTCAACTAATTCTTTAGCTACTGGTAAGATTGTGGATAATCAGAAAAAAATATATCATCTACCTCCTTTTTCTATTTGGGCAATAATTCTGTTATAAATTATTTCAGCTAGACTCCAATCATATCCATCGAAATTAGTTGTATTGTTGAATTGAATAACCACCAAATCCAATTCTGGATGGTATTTTGCAATACTTTGATAGCCTGGAAGTAGTCCGGTATGTTCGTAAGTGTAGATGGAAGAATAGATTTCCTGTTCTCCTGGATTAAAAACCGAACCGTCATTCAATGCCCGTAAAAAAACGCCTACGTCCGCTGCAGTAGCGAGCATTAACCCGGTGTCTTCATTTTTAAAGTCAGTATCTACTCCCACATAGTACCCACTCATCACTTCATCTAAATTCACCTCGCTTAGAGCTCCAAATGTATTTTTCAATCCGAGAGGGGTAAGAATTTCCTGTTTGATGAACAATTGGTGCGGATAGCCCAAGGTTTTATCAATGAGGTCTGATATCAAAAGGTAATTTGTATTGGAATAGCCATAACTTTCATCAGGAGGAAAGTCAGCTGGCAAGTCCAATCCATATGCAAGGGTTTCCATTCTATTTTTTGGGGGATTGGTCCAATAGTTAGGATGGTTGACATAGTTTGGGATGCCACTTCGATGTTGAAGCATCATTTTCAAGGTTATTTTATCCGAATTTTCAATCCGATTAGCAAGTTCTGGGAAATATGCTGATAAACTTTTATCCAAAGATAAATGGCCTGCTCTCACTAGCTTAGCCGTGGCTACGGCAACATAGAGCTTGGTTATGCTTGCTATTTTGAAAAGAGCTTGAGGCTTGGCAGGAATCGCTTTTTTTTTATCATGCCAACCAGCTGCATATACTTTGGGTGGTTTTCCAGCTTGATCTACATAAACAATCATTCCGTCAAAGCCATAGGAAATTCCTTCTTCAAGTTGCTCTTGTATAGTGTCTGGGAGTGGCTTTATCCATGCCCAAACCAATAGCCATGGTACAAACCACAAGCTACCAACGCTAACCGTAATCAAACTTAGTTGAAGTATTTTTTTTACTAATGGAGTTTTCATCTTTTACTTAGTTGCTGTTAAGAATACTGGTTTAGTTTATTTAAGCAAAAAAAAATGAACAAGGATAAGTTGGGATTGTATTGCATTTTGAACACTATGTCAGCTTGATGATATTTTATATTGTAGTTTTTTTGCAGCTACGGATTGTGTTTCTTCAAACCCTTGGTAGGCACATACTATCGCTTCGAAATCGGACAGCTCGCCTAGGTGTTTGAGTGCCAAAGGATTCCCAAAATGAACCAGGATGCAAGGCTTGGTTCTCGCTAAATCTCGGATTTCATTCAAGACGGTTTGATCCATACCAAATTGATTCAAGGGCTTGTGACTAGGCACAAAAACCGCCAAAATCACTTTCTCTGCCTCTTCAATTGGGAAAAAAGGAAGATCCAACTGCTGGGAAAACAGACTTGGACTGACCGTAAAAAATTCCCGATAACCCAGTTTTCCTGCTTCGGTCAACTTGTTGAGTTCTTCGGGAATAATTTTGCCTGAGGTTACCGAAACGTAGTTTTCTGCCAATTCCTTTTGCAGTTGGGAATGGCTTTCCCAATCAAACCTAGGGACCGCAATGGGATGGGTTTCTAGGACACCCAGGCGGGTTTTCAGTCCCATCACTTTTTCAAAAACGGCATCTACCTCTAATTCTGAGGCGTTCTGGGCAATTTTCTCGATGCCCTCTCTCACGTAATCCGAAAAGCATAGGATGTCATTTCCTGCCTGAAAAGCCTGCCATTCGAGTTCCCCTGGCTCGGGATACATATTGGCTACAGCCTTCATATTCAGCGCATCAGAGATGACTACGCCTTTGAACCCCATTTCTCCTTTGAGCAAGTCAGTAATCAGTTCGCGGCTGATGCTGGCCGGAATGTTTTCCCCTCCAGTCAGGGCAGGTACCGCCAAGTGGCCCACCATGATGAGTTCTACGCCTCGGTCTATGCCGTATTGAAAAGGGAGTAGTTCTTCGGCTTGAAGTTCCGCTTTGCTTTTATGTAAAATCGGCAAGCCTAGATGCGAGTCCGTTGCCGTATCCCCATGTCCTGGAAAGTGCTTCAAGCAGGCTCCGATTCCTGCCTTTTTCATTCCTGAATAGGCAGCAAAAGCCAGTTGGGACACCTTATTCGACTGATTTCCAAAAGAGCGGTAGCCAATCACTGGGTTGTCGGGATTTGTGTTGACGTCGGCACAAGGGGCAAGGTTGAGGTGAATACCGGAGCGCTTCATGTCCATGCCCATTCGGAAGCCCACTTCCTCTACCCATCTTGCAGCATCCTTTTTCAAGGCACCTAGCGTAATGGCAAAGGGGTATTGAGGGGTATTTTCGATACGCATGGCCAAACCATACTCTCCATCGATGCTGATGAGCAATGGGATGCTGGCCGCCTTCTGGTAGCGGTTGATTAAGCCGATTAGTTTCTCAAAAGTGCCGCTCACATCCAGGACTTCTGCCCGCTTTTCAAAGTTGGCCGCAGCCGAATGCCTGCTATGAAAAAAAGTCAGTCCCCCGATTTCCTGTTCGTGAACCAGGGTCTCGATGGCTTGGTAATTCTCTTCCGTATCGTGAATAAACGCCGCTGGAGAAAATAACTGCGCAATTTTTTGATTTTTATTCATGTTCGTGTCGTTGTAGGCTTGTTCTTCGAAATTCTTTATTCTTCTATCGACATTCGTTATTAGTTGAATGCTGAATTTCGAATGACGAAGTGTTCGCTATTCGAAATTCAGCATTGGGAATTCGACATTTGAATATTTATCAATAATGAATGTCGAATGTTGAGTAGCGAGTGATGAATCTTAGCCTACCAGCTTCTTCCCAAACTCTCTAGGGTACCTTGCCACATAGGCCATCGTAAATCCTGGAATCGTAGCGATCACGACCCAAATGAAAAATCCGGGATAGCCTAGCCATTGTTGTACGTAGCCGCTGAGCATACCTGGAAGCATCATGCCCATGGCCATAAATCCAGTTGCCAATGCGTAATGTGCCGTTTTGAAAATCCCTTCTGCCAGAAACAGCAAAAACACCATGAATGCCGCAAATCCAAAACCATAACCGAGCTGCTCAATTACGACTACCAAGGCTGCAAAGTAGACGCTATCTGGTTGAAGCCATGCCAAAAATACATACCCAATGTTTGGAGCGTTGATTGCAAAGGCCATGGGCATCATCCACTTCCCCAATCCATCTCGGGAGATCAAGATGCCCCCTGAGATCCCGCCGATCAATAAGGCAATCACTCCTAGTGTGCCGTAAATAAATCCTACTTCGGTAGTACTTAAACCCAAGCCTCCTGCAGTACGCTCATCCAAAAAGAAGGGAGAGGCCATCTTTACGAGCTGTGATTCGCCTAACCGGTAGAGAAGGACAAAGGCTAGGGATAGGCTAATATTTTTTTTGGTGAAAAAGGTGGAAAATACCTTTGTAAAACTGGGTTGGTCTTCTTTGGCGATGCGTTCTTCCAGCACCTTTGGCGTAGCCAGGTAATTGATCCCTGTCAACACAAGCATCAAGCCGCCTACACTCAACATGGTCCACGACCAAGCTTGGGCAGGATCCCCAAACTTTTCTTCTAAAAAGCCGGCAAGAATCACGATCAATCCCTGACCCGTAATCATCCCTACCCGATAAAAGGTGCTTCGCATGCCCACGAAAAAACTTTGCTGCTCGGGTTTTAAGGCAATTAAATACAGCCCATCCGAAGCAATGTCGTTGGTGGCTGAAGCAAAAGCACCCATCCAAAAAAAGGCAAGTGTGAGCGTGAAAAAATGCGAACTACCTGTAGTCAATCCAACCCCCAAAAACACCAGGGACAGGATCAACTGCATACTTAAAAACCATTGCTTTTTATGACCAAATAGTTCGAGAATCGGGCTCCAAATAGGCTTGATCACCCAAGGCAGGTAAAGAAAGGAAGTATACAATCCAATGTCCGCATTGGAGATACCCAGATTTTTGTACATCACTACAGACACGGTAATGATCAGTACATAAGGCACTGATTCGGTAAGGTAAAGCGTAGGGACCCACAGCCAAGGGTTTTTGGAGGAACTTTGGCTCATGATTTGCGAAGTAAGTGGTGGTAGATGCTGATTTCTGAGCCTTCGATGATTTTGGCTCCTACTGCTTTTTCATAGAATTCTGCTGGGCCCACACCACCGATGATTGCGTAGGCATAGCCCAGTTCACGCATGGATTCCAAGGATTTGAGAAGTAGAAGTTTGCCGATGCCTTTGCCTCGCTCAGACTCCAAAGTACCTGTGGGTCCAAAAAAATTCCGTGCGGTGCTTTCGTAGCAAGCAAAGCCTAAAATGGCATTGCCCCGCTGCGCAATCCAACAGGATACGGGTTGCCGAGAAAAAGCTACCTCCACCTCCGAATGCCAATAAGCCCCAAAGGCCTGCATGACCCAATCACTCACTAGGTGCTTTTCTGGTGGGATTGCTCTGCGTACCACTATTTTTTCTTTTTCCAAAAGCTGCTGTTCCAGTGCTTTGCCTGAAGGAAGTTCTAGCAGCCGAACGAGCATATCTTTCATGGTCGTGAGGGGTTGGTAAGTTGGAGCACTTGACTATGAATTACTCTGCCAAAACTATCTACCCAACGGATGGCCAGGAAGTTGCTATTCAGTTGAGGAAATTCTAGGCTGGACTTTTGAGTGCCTCCTACCCATACCTTGTGGAGGGGGGTCTGATGAATGCTGTTTAAGTCATTGCCACCTTGAACGAGGGCATATCGAATGGAAGGATCCAACTGCTTTTCCAGTTGAAATTGGATTTTGGAAGAGGAACTTTTTACGTTCAAAATAAAGGGTTGCATTACCTGTACTGGTTTTTCGGGTTCAAATGCAGGGGGTAAGACCGGTTGGTCGTACACCTCTTTTTTTAGGAGTTGGGCAACATCTTTATTTTTTTGGAAGATGGATTTTGCTGAAAAAAAGGAATTTCCATGAATTTGAGGCAAAGTTCGGCCATAATGAACTTGGTTAATGAGTTCCTCTGGGTTCTTCCAAGCTACATCTGAATCGTCCCGAATTTTATAAGGGCCATTGCCTAAGTAAATGGGAATAC
>JALRIY010000136.1 GCA_023255285.1 Algoriphagus sp. | reverse complement strand
ATACGCAGGTCATGGTGCAGGCCTACCGCTTGCTAGTCCAGAAACTTAATGAAGGAGGCTTTAAGCCCTATCCTCTGCACTTGGGTGTTACCGAAGCAGGTGAGGCTGAAGATGGTCGAATCAAATCTGCAGTGGGCATTGGAACACTTTTGGAAGATGGCTTGGGGGATACGGTACGCGTTTCATTGACTGAAGACCCCGAGTTTGAAGCTCCTGTAGCACGTGCTTTGATTGATCGATACACGGCCAGAACTGGGCATGCTTTGATTGCCCCACTTGCATCCTATCCCATACGGCCCTTTGAGTATACCAAGCGTCAAGTAAGCGAAGTATACAATTTTGGGGGTCAAAATGTGCCTCGCGTGATTGCAGATATTTCTGCGCTATCCCAAGTTACAGATCGTGAAATGAAAGTTGTAGGACACTTTTATCTACCTGAATTGGACAAGTGGAAGATGAATGATCTAGGTTCCGACTTTATTTATTCCGGTGCAAACCCCATTCCCTTTATGCTGCCAAATGGGATGAAAGAAATCCAGAATTTTTCCGTTTGGAAAGCCGTAGGGGATCGATTGAATAAATTTCCCTTATTCCAACTTTCAGAATACAATGAAGCGAACGTGTGGCATGAAGACCTAAATTTCTTAGCTGTAAGCACGGCAGATATTAAGCAAGCCATTTCTTTGGTTGGTGGTAGAAAAGATACGGTGATCCTATTATCCAGTAGTAATGCCCATGGCATGCCCGACTTGCGCAGGGCATTTGTAGACTTGTTGGAGGCAAATTGTTCAGCTCCGGTGGTGGTACAGGTGAGTTATCCGGCCCATACGGCAGATCAAACCATGTTGTACGCAGCTACAGATGTAGGAGGGCTGTTAGTCGATGGGCTAGGTGATGGGATTGTTATATCCTTGAATCCAGAGGAATCTCAAGATCGGAAGCAGGTTTTGGAGCAGATCAAACTTCACAACTCTGTTAGCTTTGGTGTACTGCAAGCCGCACGTACCCGCATGTCCAAGACGGAATACATTTCTTGTCCTTCGTGTGGTCGAACTCTCTTTGATCTACAGGAAACCACTGCCATGATACGAAAGCGTACGGATCATTTGAAAGGGGTGAAGATTGGTATCATGGGTTGTATCGTCAATGGTCCAGGAGAGATGGCCGATGCAGATTACGGCTATGTGGGTTCGGGTAAAGGAAAAATCACCTTGTACAAAGGCAAAGAGGTAGTCAAACGGGCTGTAGCTTCCGAAAAAGCGGTGGACGAATTGATCAACATCATCCGTGAGGACGGTAAGTGGCTAGAGCCAGAAACTATCTAATTTGATTATCCGCAATTATACTAGTAGGTCAAAAAGAATGTTTTTCACTGCAGATACTCGTTCACAGTTGATAGGCCACGGCCTACAGGCTGTCAACGGTCTACAGCTCACCTAATTGATCCTCAAATCTTATTTTATTTAGGTTGTGGTGAAAAGTGGATAATCATTCAAACTAAAATACAATGCTTCCAGTTGGGAAGGAGTAAACTTAATTTCGCTTGCGAGGGTTACCTTATAAATTGAATTTCTCATGTCTGAAAAAAATCAAGTAAAAGAGTTTTTTAAGTTGGGGGAGGTCGGAAATTATTTTCTCCGTGTATTCCGCAAGCCTGATCCCAATGCCCCTAGTAACATCAATTTACGGATGATGCATGGCATCAACAAGATTTCTATTCTAGTCTTCTTGTTTGCATTGATTTTTTGGATCATCAAAAGATTTATATGATTATCCGTAATTATGCCAGTATTCCCACAGGAGTACTAAAACCTGCGGATATTCGTCCATAGACGACGGCTCACAGTTCTCTTGATTGAACTACACCTTATTTTATTCCGTTACTGGTGAAAAAGCGGATAATCATAAAGATTTATTTAAAAGCCACTTCAATTTGAGGACTCCTACTACTTAAAGTGGGTAGCGCTAAAATTGAACACCTACCTGAAAGCTCAAACTTTGAAAAAGAGTACTGATTTTGTTGAGGGAACTGAATCCTTCAGGAAGTAGGTCTCTTGTCCAAAACGGGTGGATTTTTGGGCGACTCTCTAGTTGACTATGGGTTCCTTCGAAAAAATTGCTGGGTTGCCATTTGTATCCTGCAGAAGCTGTTAGCGCCCATTTCCCTTTTTTTGCTGGTAGGTGAACACCCAAAAAAGGGTGAAAATAAACTCCACCTTCCTGCCATGTACTCGACCATTCTGTGCGTTTCCGTACTTCAAGGAAGGTAGTTCCATAACCAAAGTTTACTCCTCCCATCCACTTTGAACCAATTTCATCGCCTAAAAACCCTCTCCATCCCAACCCTATGGGAAGGATTTTGACGTTGGTGTAGTGATCATATCCCAGATGAATTCCAAGGTAGTGATTGGGTCTGAGCTCTTTTCCGCGAAAGGTAGAAAAGGAAAAATTAAGTCTATTTAAAGTTCCTTCTTCCCATGGCGCCTTTGTTTTTCCCCTAAGTAGGCCCAATTCAAGTTGGGTAATCCTTGCTTGTTCCTGGGCAGCGGCGAGTGGTATACTTCCCCAATAAAGTAGGCCTAATAAAATCCAATTTTTGTAGTTCATCTTAGCTTACTTCAATGGGGTCACTTACCTGAATGCAACTTAGTTTTTTTAGTTTGGCTGGATTGGAATAGTCGTATTGACAGACTCCGTCTGGCCCAATTACAATCAGGGATTTGGGTCCAGGGATCAAGTCTACGGACTTCATGGATTGAATAAATTCCAATTGATTTTTATCGATGGAAAGGACATCAGATGCGTTAAAGCTTTTCAGTCCATGCTTTCCTTCCGCTATATAGAGATAGTTTTCTGCCAATCCCAATCCATGTGGGTTGAGCATGGGGTATGCTTTTGTTAGTTTGGGTTTGTAAGGATCTCGAATGTCAATTATTTGGAGTTCATTTACTCCATTCACGCAAAAGTTACCGCTTCTCAAGGTTACAAATGCATAGTCTTCGTTGACTACGACTGGGTCGCAGGCCAGTACGTGTTCGTACACAGCCATGCGGGTAGGATTCTGAGGTTTGCTGGCATCGTAAATGTGCATGCCGCGATTAGATCCTATAAATAGTTTCTGGTCAAAAGGAAAGATGGTTTCGATACCCCAGCCCAATTCGATCGGTTTGATGAATTTGGGTTCAGCAGGGCTAAGTACATCAAACACGCGAAGCGTGCTTTCATCTACGGCGAAGAGGTGTCCATCCATTAAGGTAAATCGAGCCATGGATCCGCCAGTGCCATAGCTTTGGGACGCCTTGGCCATGTTTGAGAGCATGCTCATGCCAGGTCGTACGGTCCACATCCCATCGTATTCCCAACGTGGAGAATCGCTAGTGAGGACAGTATCCTTGAAGGTGATGATTTTTCCTGTGCTGTGCTGGTAGAGGTGAGTGAATACGTCTTCGATTCGCTTGACCATACGAACTGCGCGGATATTGCTGATGTCAAAGGCGAGTAAATCAACGTAATTGTCTGCGTAGAGGATGTCGCTATTGATTGCCAAGTCCACATTCCCTTCGATGGGGATAAAACTTAGGTTGATTGGATTGGCTGGGTTTTTATTATCGAAAATGTGGATCCCCTTGCTCGGCTCATTAATGAGTAAATAATCCTTGTAGCTATAAATTTTTCCTGGGTTTTCAATCTCCTGGGCGGGAACTGGAGCTAAAGACTTGGTGCGAACATCCTTCATTTCAAGATAGATGGGCATCATTGTGCGAAAAGAATAGCTTGACTTGACCTGATCAATGCAAGAAAATGTCAAGGTGGTTACTAGTAAGAAAAGTGCGGTTTTGAGTTGGAAAAATTTCATGGATTGGTTGAATTAGGTTAAATAAAGTTACGTATTTCTAGACGTGCATCTTTGATCATTCGCTACAGGGGTTGGTCGGAATTCTTAAAATTTTTTGTTGATATTTTGTTTTATTTATTTCTGGTTTTCCGCTTTATAACCAATAATTAAAGAAAAATAAGGTTTGAAGTTCATTTAAATGAGCTGTGGCCTGTGGACTATCATCTGTCGACGAATCCACAGTAATTCAAACAATTTTTTAGCGATTGATAAGATTTTGATAATCAAATTATTTATTTAGCTTCCTAGGACGGATATGCAGGAATTGGAATTTTTCTTTTTTGGATAAGGGAAAGGCATTCGATTCAAAAATCACTACTTTGATTTAGCTTTCTATACGATGAATTCACGAAGAAGATTTATACAAAACACGAGCATTATAGGATTGGCTATGACTGTACAACCCAATTTACCTGTATACGCCTCTCAGAGAAAAGTACTGGGACATGGCGATTTCACCTATACGATAGATCCGAGTTGGGGAAATTTAGATCCTACCAAGGTACCGGTGGTCAACTGCCACGAGATGGTGATGGATAGAAAAGGTAGAATGATTCTGTTGACAGACGAACCCAAAAACAATGTCATTATTTACAGTCAATCGGGCAAATTGCTGACTACTTGGACTTTGGGCCTTCCCGCAGCCCATGGCTTGACTTTAGTAGATGAAGGGGATGCAGAATACCTTTGGTTGGTGGACAATGGGGGAAGAGTGCTCAAAACCACGCTGGACGGCAAGGTAGTCACCGAACTAGCTTCACCCATAGCGGAAGGTATCTATTCGGAGAAAATGCGGTGGGTGCCTACAGAAACAACTGTAGCGCCCAATGGGGACTTGTATGTAGCAGATGGTTACGGCTCCCAATTTTTTCTTCAGTACGATAGTCGAGGAAATTTTATCCGAAAATTTGGAGGAGCGGGAAATGAAGATGGGCAGTTCAGTACTGCACATGGCATTGCAGTAGATCATCGTGCTGGGGGTGAACCTACCTTGATTTGTACGTCAAGGGGACATAATTCATTTAAGCGATTTACGCTGGATGGTAACTACCTAGAAAACATTTTTCTTCCTGGGGCATTCGTTTGTCGGCCCGTGATTCATGGAGATAATCTGTATGCAGGGGTGTGCTGGTCTAGGCTGCGGTATTTAGAGCAAACGGATAACTCTGGGTTTGTGACTATTCTAAACAAAGAAAACCGAGTGGTTTCCAATCCTGGAGGTACAGAACCCTACTATCGAGACGGGAATTTGCAAGTTATGCTTCAAGAGGAGGCTGTATTCAAGCATTGTCACGATGTGTGCATTGACCAAGATGAAAACATCTATGTGTGCCAGTGGAATGCTGGAAAATCTTATCCGATTAAATTAACGCGGATTTGAGCGATATAGTTTTCATTTAGATTTAGGGTAGAATTGAGGATGATTTCCAGGATTGAATTTTTTGAATAACCCTGTTTTTCTCTGGGAGTCTTTAATTTCGCTGTTTGAAAGTGGCGTAGCCGGTTGCTTTAATTTTAAGTTCCATTTTCTTTAGTTTTTGCTTAAAGTCTGGGCAAATATTTTTTTTTGATTATCTGCGTTGTCTTCAGTACCAAAAAAATTAGGATTGAAGTTTATTCAGGTTACCTGTGGATGTGGGCAGTCTCGTCTGTCGACGACGATCCGCGGTAAGTCAAACAAATCTTTAGCCACTACATAATTGCTGAAAATCATTTAAAATTTTATGTAGGAGGTCCTGTGTAAAACAAATTAGTGGATATCTATAAGTTAATAGTGGATAACTTGTTCTTTTACAACCATTTAAATGGTAAAAATTGTGGAGAAGTTTCTGTGAAAATAATAGGAATAAATTTTTTTATACAACAACTTTAATACATCAAGTAAGAGAAAAAAAGACCGAAAGTAAGATTTCGGAATGTAGATTGAAAGTTTGAGATCGGGCACAAAGGGGGACCTACTTTTGGGGAAGTCTCTGAGACAGGAAACTGCAGAAATGTCAAAAAACGATGGGCTTGAATTTGGGAATTTCTTCGGAAAGGAGCAAAGTTCCATGCAAGAAGGATTGGGAAAGAAATTTCTTAATTGAGAGGGAAACCCCAGAATTGCGCAAAATGGATTAATCAGCACAGCCAGACCTTCTGGGAAGGTTGTACAAACATCGGGCACAAAGGAACTGTCCCTTAACTGGGGTGGTTTGCAACGGGCAGCCGCAGAAGTGCTACAACAGATCGGCCTGGGAGTTTATCTATATGATAACTTCGGGAGTTCTTCCATGAAGGAGCATTTGCTTGCAAGTGTTTGAGAGGGGAAACCACAGAAATGGAAAGGAATCTCTACAAAAACAGGACTAGTCCGTATGGGCGGCTTCAATTTTCATTTTGGACCTGGGCAACTAGGAAAAGTCTTTACCTGTAGCTTGAGGGAGGCAGTGAACTACGGGAATCTGTCAACCAAACGGGAAGCTTTCG
>JALRIY010000135.1 GCA_023255285.1 Algoriphagus sp. | reverse complement strand
TTACACCGCGGGAGGGGAGGGAGCCAAACTCACCTATTCCACTTTGATTTCTTTCGGATTGATTTTGCTTGCGCTAAGTGGGTTTTACCTGTGGTACTATCCCAAGCTTATGCGGAAGATGAAGGAATAAGGGATTTATAATTAGTAGGATTATCCGCGATCTTACCGGTAGCTTGAAATCTAGTCGAATTATTTCGGAGAAATCGTCTACAGACGACTGTCTACTGACTATAGCTTATCGAACTTCCAACCTTGTTTTTCTTTTACTGGTGATAAAGCAGCTAATCAAATGAATTATTTATTCTAAGAGTTTATATTTTTTGCCAGGCAAAGATTGGATTATTCCTTCAAACTCTAGCGATAATAATTTAGAAGAGAGCCTGCCCAATGGGATTTGGAGTTCGTAGGCGAGTTGATCCAGTTCAGTAGTTCCCTTAGTTTGTAGGTGAGTTAATATTTTAACTTCCTCCTCCTCTCGTTTTGAATAATCGGATAGTGGTTTCGACTTTCGATTTTCCCCTGGTTTGGACCAGTGTAGTGCCTCCGCTAGGTCTTCAGGTCCTGTGTAAATGGCTGCCTTCATTTTCCGGATGAGTTGGTTGCAGCCCTCAGAGAAGGTGGCCTGGAGATTACCGGGAACAGCAAATACCTCCTTTTGGTAGCCAAAGGCGAGTTCGGCCGTAATCAGCGCTCCTCCTTTTTGTGCTGCTTCTACTACCAGTAGTACATCAGATAGTAGGGCAATGATTCGATTTCTCGCAGGGAAATTCCCGGGTAACATTCGACTTCCTGGTCCATATTCGCTCAGCAATGCCCCGTTTTCATTTACGAGTTGGGTAGCAGTTCCTTGGTGTGCAGCAGGATAGATTAGGTGAATGGGAGAGCCAAGTATTGCAATCGTAGGTAGACCAAAATTCAAGGCTGCCCGATGGGCTTCAATATCGATCCCATAAGCTAGGCCCGATACGATGCTTGGCTGGTAGGGAAGGAGGTCCTCACAGATTTTTTTTGTGATTGCTTTTCCGTAAGGTGTTGCACTCCGAGTACCTACGATACCTACTGTTCGTGGAGCATTTAAATTTGCGGTACCTTTGGTGAATACTAGTACCGGTGAATCTGAATTGGCTTTTAATCGCTTGGGGAAATCTTCGTCTATTGCCGTGAGGAGTCGGTAGCCATCTTTAGCTTGATTGGCAAGAAGAGCTGCTGCTTGGGAAAGTAAGGATTCGCGTTGCTGTCGGATTTCAAGTAGTCGACGTCCTATTCGAGGAATTTTGGCTACTTGTGTTGGAGTAAAAGAGAAGAAAGCAAGTGCTGAGCCAGCGTAGGCGACAATGGCTTTAAATAAGACTGGGCCTACTTTCGGAGCTAAGGCGAGGGCAATAAAAAAATGTTTGTCCTCAAGTGTTGGTTCGGGAATGGAGTTCATGCTTCAGATTGATTAAAAAATCCTTGATTTCCTGAAGTTTTTGAACTGCGGCTACTTTATCAAATCCTTGTTTCTTTCCTGCTGCGATGACTTCTTGCGCACCCTGGAGGGTATAGCCTTTTTCCTTGACTAAATGATACACGTAGCGAATCTTTTGGATGTCGTCCTTGGTGTAGCGCCGGTTGCCTTTTTTGTCTTTTTTGGGGCGGATGATGTCAAATTCACCTTCCCAATAGCGAATAAGAGATGCCGCAACTTTAAACATGTCGGCAACCTCTCCGATGGAAAAGTATTTTTTTTCTATTTCTCGCTCTTTGTAAGGCACTAGGGATAAGTTAGGTAGTTCAGTCTTCAGCCAAGGCTCCGTAGGGGAGAATGAAAAAAGATAGACCAAAATAACGAATTCCTTTTTGACTTCATGCAACCCTTCAATCCTTTTTTTCAAAAGTCAGGAACACAGCATTTTGGAGAGCCTGGTAGCGGCTGCTTTTGCCTTTTATCTAGCTTGAGAGGCAGCGCTTTTTAATGCAGATTTCTTAGCGGTTTAGAGTTTGTAGCATCTGCACAGCTGCCAAACCGGCGGTTTCGGTACGTAAGCGGCTTTTCCCAAGGGAAACAGCCTGAAAGCCATGGTCAAAAGCCTGTTGGATTTCTTTCGAATCAAAATCTCCTTCAGGCCCAATCAAGATGAGGTACTTTCCGCCTGAATTTGCTAGGTCCAATAAATGATGGGTGTGATTTTCATCCACGTAGGCAATGAACTTCTGGTATTCGGCAAAGTCAGTAGATTTTAGGAGATCGCTGAGCTTATTTATGCCATTTAGGGTGGGTGTTCTCCATTTAATACTTTGCTTGCAGGCAGAAATTATTTTTTTCTGTAAGCGATCCGTTTTCAAAAAGCTTCGTTCTCCATGCATGGTATCAAGCAAAGTGAGTTCATGAAATCCAATTTCCGTGATTTTTTCTACCATCCATTCCATGCGGTCTGGACTTTTGGTGGGAGCAATCGCCAAGTGGATGTAAAAGGGATCCTGTTCTGCTTCTTTGGACGAAAGTACATTTAAGCTAGCTTTTTTAGGGTCTGCTTGGTCCAGCAAACAAGTGTAGAGCATTCCTTTTCCATCCGTAACCAGGATTTGATCTCCTTGCTTCTTTCTAAGCACACGTACGAGGTGCTTTGATTCCTCCTCTGTCAAGAAGGTGGTGGGAGAGGTGATGTGTTCCTGAAAAAAAAGTTGCATGCGTATTTGAAAACAAGTAAGACACAAAAAAAGCACATTTCGTGAAGAAATGTGCTTTAATTTTTATTAACCTTTTGATTCAATTAGGCTTTTGAAATCTCCATATTGACGGTTCTGCCTTTGATGGTGTTGTTTTTCATCACACGTACTACGTGTTCCGCGTCCTTGTGTGGCACATCTACAAAGGAGAAATTATCAAAAATATCAATGCCTCCAATGCTCTTGCCCGGAAGACCTGCTTCTCCAGCAATGGCGCCTACGATGTCATTCGGACGGATAAAATCTTTCTTGCCTAGGTTCAAAAATAAACGGGTCATGTTGGCATCGCGTGTACGTTCTGCTCTAGGAGCAAAGTCACGTCCTCCTTCTTTGCGGTCACTAAAGCGGCTTCCACCTTCCTTTCGATCTCCGAATCTGCTTCCACGATCAAAGCGTTCCCCAGAACGGCCGCCTTCTCTTCGGTCTCCAAAGCGTTCGCCTCTTCCACCTTCTCTTCTGTCACCAAATCTCGATTCACGTCCGCCTTCTCTTCTACGGTCTCCATAAGCAGGAGCCTCGATTCCGAAGTCTTGATCTTTCATCTCCTTGACGGTATCACCCATGACCATTTTGAGAAGGCCTAGGGAGATTTGCTCTTGCGTCAACCCTTCTGAAAGCATCTGCTCAATGGTGGCTTCAAACAATTGGGTATCTTCTTCCTTGCTCAATACACGGTATACGTCCTTGATAAGCTGGGTTTTCTTTAATTCTACCAATTCCGCCACGGATGGAGGAGTCATTTTGTTAATGCTGGCCTTGGTGTAACGCTCCAAGTCCCGGAGCTTCATCATTTCTCTTCGTCCAGTGATGAAGGTAATGGCTGTTCCGGATTTGCCAGCACGGCCCGTTCTTCCGATACGGTGTACGTAATATTCTTCGTCTAGTGGAATGTCAAAGTTGAACACCGCTTCCACGTTGTCTACGTCAATACCTCTAGCAGCTACGTCTGTGGCCACCAATACGGTGCAAAGTCCTTTTCTAAACTTGCCCATGACCTTGTCACGCTGCGCTTGGGAAAGGTCCCCATGAAGTGCTTCTGCAAGAATTCCGCGAGCTCCTAATGACTCAGTTACTTCGTCAGTCATGCGCTTGGTGTTACAAAATACCACGCTGAGTGCATAATTGTTGAGGTTCATGAGACGAGCCATTAGCTCCATCTTGAGAGACTGCTTTACTTCGTAAAATACCTGATCGATTTTGGAAACCGTTAGCTCATTTTTTGCTACTTTGATGATTTCTGGGTCCTTCTGGTACTTACGGGTCAAGTCTAAGATAGGCTTGGCCATGGTTGCAGAAAAAAAGACAGTTTGTCTTTCTGCTGGCATTTCTTGGATGATTGCTTCGATATCGTCTCTGAAACCCATGTCTAACATTTCGTCTGCCTCATCGAGAACGATAATTCCCGCATCCTGAAGTTTCAAAGTTCCCCGATTGATGTGGTCTTGCACACGTCCTGGAGTACCTACGACAATCTGAACACCTTTCTTGAGGACACGAATCTGCTTGTCGATGGATTCGCCTCCGTAAATGGCAACAGAACTAATTTTCCTGTAGTATTTAGCCAGTTTTTGAATTTCTCCTTCCACCTGAACTGCTAGTTCGCGCGTAGGACATAAAATGATTGCTTGTGGCTTGATAAAGTCAGCATCTACCAAATCAATGATAGGAATAGCGAAAGCTGCTGTTTTGCCTGTACCTGTTTGTGCTTGCCCGATTACATCGCGGCCTTGCAAAACGAAGGGAATGGCTTGAAGTTGGATTGGGGAAGGTTGGGTGTAGCCCATTTCTTCCACTGCCCGCAAGATTTCTTCCGAAATCCCCAGGTCTGAGAATTTGATTGTGTTTTCCATGATGTTGTCCTTTGTTTTTCTTGCCATGGTATCCTAAATCCCAGACAAGCAACAGCAAGGACTCACGGCACGAAAAATAGCTTTGTCAAAATTGACGATGCAAAAGTAGGTAGAATTATTTTGTAAACCAAGGGTTGATCTCATGTTTTTAGAATATTCTATAGAAATGAGAGGCTTTAAACGAAATATATTTGGTCTGGAACTGTACTAAGAACCAAGTACCAATTAGTATTGGGATTTGAATTCTTCCTATCTACAGCAGACAGACTTCTTAGGTCGTCTTGATACTTGCTACTAAAAAATATTGGCACTTGCTACTAGTTACTTGATACTCATAAAAACGAGCTGTCCTCCGTCGCTTCCTCCGTCATCTTAGCTGCAAGATCCTTGCCCAAGTAACGATCAATCATGCCATGTGCAAGGTAAAGTAAGGGTGTAAGTACCAGGGCTACGGTAAACTTGTACACGTAGTTGATCAAGCCCACGGCAGCGATCTGGGGGAGGGACCAATTGCCAAATACATAACAGGCGATGCCCAGTACCACAAAAGAGTCGATGAATTGGGATACAAGTGTGGAACCAGTAGCGCGAAGCCAGATCATCTTTGGGCCCGTCACGGCGCGGAGCTTTTGGAATACATACACGTCGATTAGTTGCCCGAGCAAAAATGCAGTCAACGAACCTACAATGATGCCCAGTCCCTGTCTAAAAATGGTATTGAAGGCATAGTGGATGTCAAAGGAAGTTCCATCAGGCATACTGGAATTCACATCCAACCAGAAGTCAGCCGGTACCAAGGCAGTCACCAAACTGATAACCACAAAGACATAAGTGATTAGCCCTGCAGTAAGGAAACTAATTTTTCGTACGCCTTTTTTTCCAAAATACTCATTGATTAAGTCCGTCGTGATGAAGACTATTGGCCAGATCACCGCTCCAGCTGTTAGATTAAAGTCCAACACAAACTCCCCAAAAAAAGTCCACTGAACGGGTTCAAAACCGAGAGTGCGTTCTCCAGAGAAGATTTTTACTCCGATGATTTCAGCCAGGATGGCATTCGTTAGAAAGATGGCTCCTAAAACAACAAAGAGATTGGTCTTTCGACTTTGAGAGGATTCATTCATGGGTTGGAAGGATGGGGTAGGTAATGCCTTCTTCACTTAAGCAGGAATTCGGGAAAATGGTTTGCGCTTCAGCCAACAATTCACTTAAATCGGAATAGCGGGTAGAGAAATGCCCCAAAAGTAATTTTTTAACTCCACTGCCTACCGCGATCTGAGCGGCTTGTTTTGCAGTACTATGGTAGGTTTCTTTTGCTCTTAGTTGATCTGCTTCCATGAAAGTGGATTCGTGGTATAGCAGGTCCACTCCATCAAGGTAGGTGCTTAATTCAGGATTGAATGCCGTATCCGAACAAAAAGCATAGCTCCGTAAAGGAGGGTGAGGATGACAGTAATCGATTGCTTGGAAGGAGTTGCCATCACTATCTTGATAATCTTTTCCTTCTCGAAGTAATTGTATGGCAGCCAAGGGGAGAGGGCTTTCTTGGATTTTTTCTTTAATAAGGGAGTGTGGGCCGACTTTTTCCTCAATTAAGAAGCCCGTGGTGGGAACCCGGTGCTGTAGAGGAAAACTAGAAACTCGAAACTGAGGATGCTCTAATAGCAGGACCTTTCCAGAAGTGCTGGTTTCGGTAAAATGTAATGGATAACTTAGGCGGGTATTGCTCCAGCGAAAATGAGTGGTAATAATCTCGTCTAAGCCACGTGGACCGAAGAGTTGGATGGGATTGGTACGCTTCGAGAGGTGGTAACTG
>JALRIY010000134.1 GCA_023255285.1 Algoriphagus sp. | reverse complement strand
GACTACCTGCGGACTATCTAATGCCGGTCCTCCCAACGCTGATGCGAATGGATCTAGAGGCTTGCATGGGAATTATTCCAACCTATCTGCCGAACTAATTTCGATTAAACAGCCCAATATTTTCTCTGGAGACTTGGGGTTTGAGTTGGTCGGAAAAGTTACCGAAAGCAGCACCTTTGGAACCAGTTTGGAACTCGTCCGACGGATCTCCGGAACAATTGGATCGGCAGAAATTAGGATACACGATCAAGTCACAAATCTTGGGAATGCAAAGGCCCCCCACATGCTCTTGTACCATATCAATTGTGGATGGCCCTTGATTGATGAAGGAACGCGGATTGTCTGGCAGGGTGTCCTGCAACCAAGACTTGGAGAGTCTGACATTCGTCAAAATTCTCGAAAAGATGGATTCAAACACTGTCCAGCTCCTATGGATAGCCATGCTGGCTTTGGGGAAGAGGTAGCCTTTATTGACCCGCAGGGAGATAAGGAGCAACACGTAGTTTGCGGCTATGTCAACGATCAATTGGGATTGGGATTAAAGATTTCCTTTTCTAAAACTCAATTGCCCTGGCTTATCAATTGGCAGCATTGGGGAAAAAATGAATACGTAACTGCGCTTGAACCTGCTACCAATCCTCCAATTGGCCAGGCTGCTGCACGAGCAAATCAGAGTTTGTTAGAGCTAGAGCCTGGCGAATCCCGAAGTTATGACCTCCACTTAAGCGTATTGATAGGTGAGGCCGCTCGGAAATTCTCTTGACCCAGTTTGAACAAACTTGCCGCTTATTGAATGATTTAAACGAAAAAAATAGACTACCAAAACCCAAAATACAGACCTATGAGTTTTGCCAAAAAAGCGCTCGAACAGGGCGAAGGAATTGTACGATTGACCCCTACTTGGGTACCCCGTTCTTTTTGTGTGCCGGGAAGAAGAATTAAACTGCATCCTGACGATTACTATGCCTTTGGAGGCATGCGTGGAGGGATCGATGAACGCTGGTTTTCCTCTACCACTGCTGCTCAAAATGGACCACTGACTTCAAAAAATGAAGGATTGAGCCACATTGCCCTAGAGGAGGGCGGGAAAGTAACCCTTGGGTTGCTCAAAGATGCAGTCGAGGAACTGGGTGCTGACCTGATCGGCTCTCGCCTATGGGATGAGTTCAAATCCTGGCCCATGTATTCCAAATTTTTTGACAACATGGGGCCTTTGCCGCACCACATTCACCCTTCGGATGAGTTTGGTAAATTGACAGGTCAAAATGGAAAACCAGAGGCCTACTATTTTCCCCCACAAGTGAATAATCACGGTGGGGATTTCCCGTACACCTTCTTTGGAATTGCACCTGGAACAAGTAAAGAGACCATTTTGGATTGCTTAAAAAATTTCAACAAAGGGGACAACAAGATCACCAATTACTCCCAGGCCTTTCGCTTGCAGCCAGGCACGGGATGGGATGTGCCTCCCGGGATGCTCCATGCGCCTGGTAGCATGTGTACCTACGAACCCCAAAAAGCTTCCGACATCTTTGCGATGTACCAATCCTTGGTGAACGAAGCCATTATTCCGGATGAACTGCTCTGGAATGCTTGTCCAAAAAACCGTTGGGGAGATTACGAACTCTTGTTGGAAATGATCGATTGGGATCTCAACGTCAATCCCAACTTGATGGACAATCACTACATGGAACCCAAGCCGGTAGCGGATCCTGCTCAAATGCAGGCTGCAGGTTACCAGGAATCCTGGATTTGCTACCGATCTCATGACTACAGTGCCAAGGAACTTACTGTGCTGCCGGGTCAGACGGTCGTGATTCGAGATGCAGCAGCCTATGGCATGATCATGATGCAAGGGCATGGAAAAATGGGCGCTTGGGATATTGAAACGCCTTCGCTAATCCGATTTGGCCAATTGACCCATGATGAATATTTTGTATCCGAAGCTGCTGCGAAGGCAGGAGTAAAAATTACCAACACCTCCAAATCAGATCCTATTGTGATGCTCAAGCATTTTGGACCCAAGAATCCTGATTTGACCGTCCTTTAATTTAAAAATTAGAGGAAGTATTGTTCAATTTTAATACTAACCCAAAATACCCATGAATACATTACCCAAACTGCACAATGCCACTTGGCCTGGATTGGTTGGAAAAGGCCCAGATTCAGAACCCGTAATCGCCTTTGATCAGTTACTCGAAATGACCGCTGCAGCTGAAGTGGGCGGAGTCAAATTTGATGGAATTGATGTGGGCTTACTCGAACCACATATTTACCTCGATCAGGCCGAAGAAGCGAAAAAGCTAGCGGACAAAGTTTCCAAACACGGGCTTAAAGTAGGTTCCCTTGTAGCCCCGATCTGGGCAGGTTGCGCCATGGGCACAGCCGATCAGCGCAAAACTTTTGTGGAGATGGTCCGCAAGTCTTGCGAATTTGGCCAGAAGCTGAAGTCGCTTGGCGTCAGAGATTATGGAATCGTCCGAATTGATTCCGCTGCAGGTGTATCCGACTGGGCCAAGGATCCACTCGGCAATTCCAAGTTGATTGCCCAAACTTTCCAGGAAGCCGCAGATGTTGCCGCTGGCTATGGAGAAAAGTTGGCAGCTGAAGGAGAAATCTGCTGGGGTGGCATGCATAGCTGGAAGCACATGGTCGACTTGTTAGAAATGACCGATCGAAAGAATGTGGGTTTCCAGGCCGACATGTCCCATACCTTCCTGTACACGATGGGTTACAATGCTCCGGAGCATCGTATTCTGCCAGTAGATGCAGATTTGAAGGATAGAGAAGTGATCAAAGCTGCCGTTAAAACTGTTTCAGATGCACTGCGTCCTTGGACCATCGACTTTCACGTGGCTCAGAATGATGGCTCGGTGTTTGGATCTGGCTCACACGATAAAACTGGCCGTCACTGCCAGGCTACCGATCCAAATGGACTGCTCGATATCGCCCATGATGCAGGCTACTGGATGCGAGATGCAGCCGGAAAATACAACCAAGCCTTGACTCACATTTGCTGGGATGGCTGCATGTTTCCCAATATGGTCATGGAAAAGCAGCAAACCTGGAACGATATCCTGGCAGCGATGATTGCTGTTCGTAATGCACAAGGACATTGAGATGGATGGAGGTGAATTTTTTGCTGCTGCCTTAGCCCAATAAAATCCACTGATTCTTACCTAATAATTGAATACTAGAAATCTTTCTTTTAAATCATTCTTACTAGAAAAATGAGCAATAAAAAATTAATTCGTGTAGGTCTCATCGGTACAGGACTGATGGGCAGAATTCATACCAATGGCTACAAGCGCTTGGCTGACTTTTTTCCTGAATACGAATACCGACCTGTATTGCAAGCTTGCTGCTCCCGAAGAGAAGCCAATGCCAAGGCCTTTATGGAGCGGTGGGATTATGCTTCCTACGAAACAGACTGGCGCAAGCTCCTAGCAAGGGAGGATATTGACGCAGTGGATATTTGTACGCCAAATGACATGCACGCAGAAATTGCGATTGCTGCTGCAAAGGCTGGTAAAATGATTCTCTGTGAGAAGCCCCTTGCCCGAACTGTGGCTGAAGCCAAGGGAATGCTAGAGGCAGTGGAGGCTGCAGGTGTAAAAAATACGGTATGGTACAATTACCGTCGAGTCCCGGCAGTGACCCTTGCCAAAAACATCGTTGCCTCTGGTAAGCTGGGCAAGATTTTCCATTACCGAGCCAACTTTCTTCAAGATTGGACCATTAACCCGGACTTGCCACAAGGCGGAGATGGAACCTGGAGATTGGATGTAGAATCAGCGGGCTCTGGAGTAACGGGCGATTTGCTGGCACACTGCATCGATACGGCCATGTGGATCAACGGAGGAATCAAGGATGTTTCCGCGATAACTGAGACCTTTGTAAAGGAGCGTGTGCATTCGGATACAGGCAAAAAGCAGGCAGTAGGAATCGACGACGCCTGTATTTTTCATTGTCACTTTGACAATGGTTCCCTAGGGCTTTTTGAAGCTACGCGTTATGCACGAGGACACAAGGCCTTATACACACTCGAAATTAATGGGGAGCATGCTTCCATCCGATGGGATTTACATGATTTGACCCGTTTGGAATATTTTGACCACAGCGACGAAGGCAAGGTACGCGGCTGGCGATCCATTCACGTTACGGATGGAGACCATCCCTACATGCACCGCTGGTGGATTCCGGGTACCTCCATTGGCTACGAACATTCCTTTATCCATCAAGTGGCTGATTTCTTCCACAGTTTGGAAACTGGTGAGGCTTGTCACCCTACCTTCCGTGATGCCTTTGAAACACAGAAAGTATGTGAGGCAGTACTTGAGTCTGCACGCGACCGAGCCTGGAAAGACACTGGGGTGGAGTGGATAGAGAAGGTGTGAAGGCAGGCTTTCTTAAATTCGAAAAATGAGGTAAAATAATGAAGTACGAGATACGAAATACGGGATCTGGGCTAATGTCTACCGCGGAACGCCCAATGCAGAAGGTCGAATTGGGGAAACTAGTTTCTAGTGTCATTAGGCATCCTAGTTTTGTTTCTTGTATCTCGTTTCTTCCCTCTCGAAGCGTCTTGATACTAGATACTTGCTACTATTATCTAAACCAATACCACCCGTAAACTCTTCGCTCCCTGTGCTCCAATGACCAAGGACTGTTCAATATCTGCAGTTTTGGAGGGGCCAGCAAGGAATAATCCAAATCCGGATTGGGCTCCTGCTATTTTCTCATACCCCTGATGTAGGGTGTCTTCAAGACGGTTACGATCGAGGATGATCACCAAATGCTCGGTAGCAAAGGGGAGTGCACGAAGTCCAAGTTGGGTATCCTCAAGCCAGATGGCGCCATTTTCCGCTACCCCAAATTGTCCTTCCAGGATGGCTACTTCCAAGCTTTCCAATTCATGAGGATCCTCCGGTAAGGGGAGGGTTGCCAGCCCGGAGAACTGGTCCGAAAGGGAAATCACTTTTGAAAACCCTGCAGCAAAAAACCATTCTTCGAACTCGCTTTTGGATAGCACTTCGCCCTTGTTGCCGGAGATGGACTGCGTAAATCGTTCCTCCAAATCTCCTGAACCGCTGAAATTAGGGATGTCGGGCAACGCTTTGGGTTCGAGGGTCAGGTTCCGAATCGCACTTAAGATTTTTTCTCTGCTGCTCATGACCTGTTTTTTCGATACCACTGTTGAAAAGATTCCTTAGGAGGATCTGGAAGGTTTCTATTTTTTCCCCAGCTATTCAAAGGATGATAAATCAAGCTATTCGGAAGGGATTTTAGTGCATTCCGCATCAAGCTTCCAGAAACTTTGTAGGCGAGTGGGCTCTTAAAGATTCCGTTTGCCAACTTCATAGCTAATCCTTTGGCGAATTCGCCTTGCGTTTTGGTTACCTCCTGCCTCCATTCGTACAGCTGCTCGTGGATGTTGATTTTTACAGGGCATACATCCGTGCAACTTCCGCAAAGTGTGGAGGCAAAAGGAAGGCTGCTGTGCTTCTTCAAATCTAGCCCTGGGGATAAAATGGAGCCTATCGGTCCTGGAACGGTGCTGTTGTAACTGAATCCTCCACTTCTCCGGTAGATGGGGCAGGTGTTCATGCAGGCCCCACAACGGATGCATTTGAGGGAGTTTCTGAATTTCTCGCGTGCCAGTTGTGCTGTACGGCCGTTGTCCACGAGGATAAGGTGAATTTCCTTTCCGGGCGAAGGACTTCTGAAATGAGAGTTGTAATTGGTGATAGGCTGCCCAGTGGCTGATCTAGCCAGTAAGCGAAGAAATATCCCCAGATCTTTTCTTCTCGGGAGGATTTTTTCGATACCCATGCAGGCGATGTGTACCTGAGCCAGGTGAACTCCCATGTCAGCGTTTCCCTCGTTGGTGCACACGACAAATTCCCCTGTCTCCGCTATCCCAAAGTTGACCCCAGTGATGGCTACCTTGGCGGCAAAGAATTTCTCTCGCAGGTGAATTCGGGCAGCCTGCGTGAGGTAGGCCGGATCTTCATTGCCTTTTTCGGTGTTCAGCTTCTTGTGAAAAAGTTCGGAAATCTCTCCTTTTTTCAGGTGGATTGCAGGCAAAACAATGTGGCTGGGGGGCTGGTTGAGAAACTGGACGATGCGCTCTCCCAGGTCGGTGTCGACCACATCGACGCCGTGCTTTTCCAAATATGGATTGAGATGGCACTCCTCCGTGAGGATGGACTTACTTTTGACTACGGCTGTACAGTTTTGCTGTTGGAGGATTTCCAGTACCAGCCGATTGTGTTCTTTATTGTCTGCTGCCCAATGGACTATAATTCCATTTTTCCTGGCATTGCGCTCAAATTCTTCCAGGTAGTCGGCAAGGTTTGCAAGGACATTGTTTTTTATTCCGGAGGCTAGTTCCCGTAATTGCTCCC